>NZ_JAVTWC010000123.1:0-29029 GCF_032229445.1 Tahibacter sp. | reverse complement strand
GCCCGCTCAGTGTTGAGCGGGCGCGGATTGAAACAGCAGTGCCGCGCAAGGAAGCGCCCCCCGCAACTGTCGCCCGCTCAGTGTTGAGCGGGCGCGGATTGAAACTCATCATCGCCCGGTTCCGGCGAAACAGGCTGGGTGTCGCCCGCTCAGTGTTGAGCGGGCGCGGATTGAAACGCCTTCTGGCGCATTGCCTCGGTGACCGTCTTCGTCGCCCGCTCAGTGTAGAGCGGGCGCGGATTGAAACGAGGATCGCTTGCACGAAGAAGGCGCAATCCTCGTCGCCCGCTCAGTGTTGAGCGGGCGCGGATTGAAACGCGCAGCAGATATGCGCGCGATTCCGCATCCCCGTCGCCCGCTCAGTGTTGAGCGGGCGCGGTTTAAAAATTGCCGCAAGGCGCCTGGGAGAACACGACGACGGTCGCCCGCTCAGTCTTGAGCGGGGCGCGGATTGCGACCTGCAGACGCGGCCGGTGCGCATCGACCTGATTTGTCGCCCACTCAGTTTTGAGCGGGCGCGGCTAGAAACCACGCTAACGACGTTGGACACGGCATCTGGATCGGTCGCCCGCTCAGTCGGCGGTGCAGTATAAGCGGGCAGTTCTTTGAGAAAAACGTTGTCGACGATGTCCTGAGGACGCGGATTAGGACACCCGCTTTTCGAGAGGCAGAGAATCGACGCATTTTGCTCGCGTGCGTCAACGTGAGCATCCCAGACGACCAAAGGGCGGCCTTTCGGATTCTTAAGCGGCGCACGCTTTTCTTGTGGGGCTGCCCGTCGAGAGCGGGACAGATCTGCACTCTTGACCCAGCTCGGTGCGAAGTAAACAATCTCCCCCGTTGCCGCCCATTCGGCAACCGGGTTTTGCAGCCCGAACACCCAGGCGCACACAGCGCCGCACAGATATCCGGCGCTTTTTTTTGCCCGGAATTCGTGCGGCGTGGTCTGCCGATTTCTGGCGGCGGTGTGCGGGGAGCCGCAAGGCTCGCCGGTCCTGGGCCGGTCTGCAAACCCGCACACCGTTCGCCACCCTTTTCGTGGTTCCGGGTGGCGACTCCACGCAAAGGGAGTTGTCCATGGAAAATCGGTCTGCAGTTGGCGGCACTGAGCCGCGTCGTTGTTCCCTTGTCCGCATTGGCGGCGTTGTTCGCTGTTCCGGGAGGCGCGCGCCATGACTCGCCACGGTTCGTTCTTTCCCCTGCCCCGCGAAATGCCGTCGTGCCAGCCGGTGCTGTTTGCGTATGCGCTCGATACGCCGGAGCAGCGCGAGGCGTTGCAGCAGGAAATTCTGGATCGCGTCACCGCCATCAAGGAGCTGTGCGGGACGCTGTCGATGGCGCAGCTGGATGACGCGGATGCGCGCTCGCATTTCGGCATGGTCGAAGCGGTAGCGCTACTCTCGCGGGATGTGCACGGGATGCTGGACGCCTATTTCGATAATGGTCCGTAAGTTCACGGCTGCCGGGGCGGCGTCGCGCCGCTCCGGCGTTTGTGACTGGTGCAGCCCACCCGCCGGTTGAGGCGCGGTCCGATCGTGGCCGACACGGCCGAAGCGCAGACCTGCGCCGAATGCCTAGTCGACTGCGTGAAACACCACCTCACCTTCCGCGAGGTGGCCGGCTCCTCCCTCACCGACAAGGACCAACGGCAAACAGACCAGTTCATTGCCCAGCCACAGCACCAGCGCGCTGACTTCCCTGTTGCCGGACATTGAAAATGTGCCCGTTTTTCCTGCAAGCCTTTCAAGCGGCAGTGCTTCATTGAAGAAACCGCCGGCGCCGAAGAAGCGGAGCATACGCGTGGTGAACCTGGATGATTGGAACCTTATCTTCTTCTGAAACAGTCCGTAGGTGATCCATCCCGTGAATGAACCCGTTTCCTGACTGTATCCCCCGGACGCACTGATGAAGGCCAACTTCTTGCTGCCGTCCGGGCTTCCGGCACCCAGCAGCTTATGCCCGCCCGGTAGATTTGAAATGATCTCGAGTACGTCCCGATCCAATTTCGGAATCTGGGTGTCATTCTGTTCGGGGTTAGTCATAGCGACTCTCCAGGCCAGCGTTGATTTTCATGCCACGGAAAACGGGGCCACGCTCAGTTTCCGAGAAAACTGAGGGCGTCCACCCAGGACTTTCCAGCGGAAAACAACGGCTACACCTATCAAATGCGCCAATTGTGTCCATGCGGCATTTGACCGACACGCTGTTCTTTGACGGTAATCGCAACGGCATCGTCGACGGGAAGCAGGACGTCGGCCGTGCGGGTGGTTTCGTCGGCCCGTGACTGCGGTTGTTCGCTGACGTTGGCAACGACTCCGCGCGCCTCGTCTTGCGCGGGTGCGGATCAGAACGCCGTGGCGCGCAATAACGCGCAGTCGACGCGATGTCGCGCGCTCAGCATCGAGCGGGCGGGAACCCCAGTGAGGACAGCAACGCACAACGATCGCAGCACGTCGGCCGCGCGTTCTGTCTCGCGAGGACGGCTGGCAGCAATCCCACCTCGCTGATGCGGCCGGACAGCAGGGTTACGGCGATTCGTGCCCGGCCGCCGCCGGGCCGGAATTCCGTCAAAGCCCGCCCACGGCCTGCGCCACTGCGCGGAACAGTGCCCTGCCCTTGTTCATCGTCTCGTCCCATTCGGTCGCGGGGTCGGAGTCGTAGACGATGCCGGCGCCGGCCTGTACGTGCAGGCGGCCGTCCTGGATCACGGCGGTGCGGATCGCGATGGCGGTGTCGCCGTCGCCCCACCAGCCGATGTAGCCGACAGCGCCGGAGTAGATGTTGCGGCGGACGGGTTCGAGTTCCTGGATCACCTGGAGCGCGCGGATCTTCGGTGCGCCGCTGACGGTGCCGGCGGGGAAGCTCGCGCGCAGCACGTCCATGTAGCTGAGGCCCTCGGCGAGGTCGCCTTCGACCTGCGACACGATGTGCATGACGTGCGAATAGCGTTCGACCGCGAAGCGCTCGGTGACTTCGACCGAGCCCGTGCGCGAGATGCGGCCGACGTCGTTGCGGCCGAGGTCGATCAGCATCAGGTGTTCGGCGCGTTCCTTCGGATCGGCCAGCAGTTCGGCTTCGAGCGCCTGGTCGTGCTCGGGCGTGGCGCCGCGCGGGCGCGTGCCGGCGATCGGGCGCAGCACGACGCGGCCCTGCTTGAGACGCACGAGGATTTCCGGCGACGAGCCGACGATCTGGTAGCCGCCCAGATCGAGGAAGTACATGTACGGCGACGGATTCAGCGAGCGCAGCGCGCGATACACGTCGACCGGGCGCGCGCGGAACGGCACGCTCATGCGCTGCGACAGCACGACCTGGAACACGTCGCCGGAACGAATGTATTCCTTGCTTTTTTCCACCGCGTCGATGAATCCGTCGCGGGTGAAGCCGGAGACGAAATCGCTCTCGTCGAGCAGCTTCGGGTCGAGCACGTCGGGATAGCTCGATCCGGAGCGGCGCAGGCGGAAGCTGAGTTCGTCGAGGCGGCGCACCGCGCGCGCGTAGGCCTTGGGTTCGGCCGGATCCGCATGCACGATCAGATAGAGGCGGCCCTTGAGGTTGTCGAACACGGCGACTTCCTCCGACAGCATCAGCAGCGCGTCGGGCGTGCCGAGCTGGTCGGGCTTGTCCCAGCCGGCCAGGCGTGGCTCGATGTAGCCGATGGTTTCGAAACCGAAGAAGCCGACGAGGCCGCCGCTGAACGCGGGCATCTGCGGCAGGCACGGCACGCGGAACTGCTGGCGCAGGGTTTCGATGTCGTTGAGCGGATCGGCAAGCTCGCGCGTTTCGACGACTTCACCGAATTCGGAAACGGTCAGCGTATGGCCGCGCAGCGAATACACGCGCCGGCACGGCAGGCCGATGATGGAATGGCGACCCCAGCTCTCGCCGCCTTCGACCGATTCCAGCAGATAGGTATGCGGCCCGTCGGCCAGCTTCAGATATACCGACAGCGGCGTATCGAGGTCCGACAGCACTTCGCGCACGAGCGGTATGCGGTTGTAGCCGTCCGCGGCCAGCGCCTGGAATTCGTCCTGGGAAATCACGGCAAGTCTCGGGCAGGCGGGGCCGGGCACGATAGCAAGAGATGCGCGAGCGTGAAATCGTGCGGCGGAATAAGGCACGAACGGGTTGCCAGGCGTCGCGGGAGGGCGCGCAGGCCGTTGAGCCCGTGGCTCTTTCGTTGTGGCGCCCGTGATCGCCCAGGCACCGTTCAAGCGCGGCGCAGTCGGCTCAGCGCATCCGGCGCGTGGCCAGCACCGGTTCGCGCGGCATGCCGCGCAGGCGCAGGGTGAATTCCACGCCGTCGCCGCTCGCAAGGTTGTGCGCGGCGGCGCTGCCGCCGTGGCGTTCGGCGACGAGGCGCACGACGTAGAGGCCCAGGCCGAGGTGCGGCGCTTCGCCGCGCGACGCGCCTTCGCGCAGGCTGACCAGCGAGTCGAACAGCCGTCCCTGCATGGCCAGCGGCAGTTCCGGTCCCTGGTTGGCGACGCGCAGCAGCGCGCCGTCGGCAACGCTGTCGAGCGAGATGCGTATCCAGCCGGATTCCGGCGTGAACGAGCGCGCGTTGTCGAACAGCTTGTCGAGCGCCTGGGCGATGAGTTCGGGCGCGCCGTGCATGGGTACGCGTTGCGCGGGCACTTCGCAGTCGACGCGGCGCGGTGCGGCCAGCGGCCGGTACGCGTCGGCGCAGCCGCGTACGACCTCGGCGAGATCGAAATCCTCGCCGTCGGCCGAGGCGATGGCGCGTTCCATGCGGCTGGATTCGCTCATCGCGCGCACGATGTGGGTGAGCCGGTCCGCGCCGTCACGCGCGCGCACCACGTAGGCGCGCGCGTCGGAGGAAATCGGGTGGTGCTCGAGATTGTCGAGCGAGGACTTCACGATCGCGAGCGGCGTGTGCAGTTCGTGCGAAAGCTTGGATGCGAGCGTGCGCAGGTAGTCGGTATAGGCGCCGACCGCGTCGAGCAGCTGCTGGAAGCTGCGCGCGAGATCGCCGAGTTCGTCGCGCGTGTCGGTCAGCGGTACGCGGCCCTGGATGCGGCCGTCGGCAGCGAGCGCGCGCTCGGCCCCGTCGCGCAGCCGGCGTATGCGCACCGACAGCCAGGTCGCGAACACGAACAGCACGCCGCCAGCGAGCAGTAGCGCGGCGATGCTGACCAGGGCCAGGCGCTGCAGCGCGGCGTCGGTCAGCAGTGGCAGCGCGGTGTTCACCTGTTCCAGTACCAGTGCGCCGCGGATCTCGCCGCGCAACTGCAGCGGCAGTGCCGCGACCAGCACGACATCGCCCTGCCCTGCGCCGGCGCGCCAGCTCGCCGAAGGCACGCCGGACAGCGCCTGCCAGAGTTCGGCCGCATCCACGCGCGGCCGCGACTGCGCGAGGCTTTCGGTGCCCTGCAGCGAGGGTGCGATGAGCCAGCGGTAGGACCAGCGCGCGAGCGCCGAGGGCTGCGGCGTGGTGGTGTCGGCCGGGCCGGCCGCGAGTTCGCCGCTTTCGGCCAGCAGCCAGCCTTCGCCGCTGATCAGGCGCGCGCGCGTCGACTCGGGCGCGAACTGCGCCAGCTCGGCCGCGAGCGTCGCCGAGTACGCGAGCAGCGGCAGGCGCTCGAGCGTGACGACGCTGTCGCTGCTGCCGCCGGCATCGATCAGGCGCAGCGACAGGCGTTCGGGCCGCTGCGCGCGCGGCAGGCGCAGCTCGATGCGATAGCCCGCCGCGTCTTCCTGCCATTCGCCGTTGAGGCTCACCGGCAGGCCGGCGCCGTCGGCGCCGCGCGGCACGGCGTCGAACGAACCGGGTGCGGCGCTGGCGATGAGGTAACTGCGCTCGCCCTCGCCGCGACCGAGGCTCAGCTCGATGCGGTCGGCCTGCTGCACCTGCCCGTCGCGCGCATCGGCGCGCCGGCGCGTGGCGTCGCGCACTTCGGCCAGCAGATAGAACCAGGCCGCGTCCTCGGCCAGTGTCAATTTCAACTTTTGCGCATCCTGCACCGGCCCGAGGTTCTGCGAGTAACCGCGCAGATCGAGCCAGTCGTCCGCATAGCCGTCGACCTGCAGCGGCGTTTCCAGTTCATGCACGTAGAGCGCAGCGCCGGGCTGCGGCAGCTCCGCGTTGATCGCGGCGAGGCTGCGCGCCAGCGCCTTGCCCGACGCGATCAGCGTCTGTTCCTGGCCTTGCCGCAGCAGCACTTCCATCTGGCGCACGAACTGCCAGCCGGCCCAAGGAAGGGCCAGCATGGCGAGGGCGACGAGCAGGAGTTTGCGGCGCAGGGACATGGTCAGCAGAAAGGACTGGAAAGGAGTGAGAAACGAGTGAAACGCGGCCTCGCTCTGCCTTCACTCATTTCTCACTCCTCTCCCCTCTCCACTGCCTCACGGCCGCCAGCGATAGCCGACGCCATGCACCGTGTCGATCGCGTCGAAGTCGGCGTCGATAGCGAGGAATTTCTTGCGGATGCGCTTGATGTGCGAGGTGATGGTCGCGTCGTCGACGACGACCTGGGCTTCGCGCATGAGCTGGTCGCGGTTCTTCACGTGGCCGGGGAAGCGCACCATCGTATGCACCATCCAGAATTCGGTCACGGTCAGCGGCACTTCCTCGCCGTTCCAGGTGATGCGCATGCGTTCCTGCTCGAGCTTGAGCGGGCCGTGTGCGATCACGCTCTCGGCTTCGGCCGGCTTGCGCAGCGCGTCCATGCGCCGCAGCAGCGCGCTGATGCGCGCGGCGAGCTGGTGCAGCGAGACGTCCTTGGTCAGGTAGTCGTCGGCGCCCAGGCGCAGGCCGGAGATCACGTCGAGGTCCGAATCGCGCGCGGTCAGGAACAGGATCGGCAGCGTGGCGGCGCGCGTGCGCAGGGCGCGGCACAGATCGAAGCCGCCTTCGGGCTCGTCGCCCAGGCCGATGTCGATGATGACCAGCTCCGGCAGGCGCAGCGCGAATGCCGTCTCGGCCTCCGGGCGTGAGGCGTAGCCGCGCACCTCGTAGCCGAAGCGGGTCAGGGCTTCCACGTAGTTGGCGCGGATCAGCGGTTCGTCTTCTACGATGGCAATGCTGCGGGGCATGGTCGGTGCTCGTGGTGGCTGGGCGGCACTGTATCGGCCCCGTGCGACCGGCCGCAACGCCGTCGCAGCGATTGCCCGCGAATTGCCAGATTTCGCTGGTGGAATGGCCCGCATACGCAGCAGACCGGCCCAGTCCGGCGCTTGAATGGCCACACCGACCCGGGACCACCACACCATGCAGAACCGCAACGCCGAACCCAACGCCGAACTCAAGAGCAGCTTCGAACCGCTGCGCGTGCTGTTCGCACTGGGCGCACTGATCCTCGGCTGCATCGCGGCAATACAGGTTGGGTGAGTCCGCGGGACGGCCCATTCCCACACCGAAGGTTGCTCCATGGACGTCTGCCTGCCCGAAGAATTCCTGCGCCTGACCGCCACCGAAGCGTCTACCGATAGCGTTGGCCACGGCGACTGGCTCGGCGCCGAGGCCTGGGTCACGCCGCCGCTGCCTGCCGCGAACAAGCCGCCGCGCAAGTCGCCGCGCACGCCATTGCGCGATGATCCGACGTGGCGTGTGATCTGAAGCGGATGACGTGCCGAGCGCGGCGACAACGCCGCGCTTTTTCCACAATTCAACGATACGTGATGTATAGCGTGACCAGTACACGCCGCCGCACTGCACTCGCATCCCGGGCGCCGTCTCCCGGCGATTCCTCCTCCGCGTCACCCCCATCCTCTGCTGTCCACGAACTGCCGCGAACGCCCGATCGGCGTTCAATATGGCGCTCCTTGCGATCGTCACCGCGTCGCATTGCTATGCGGCTTCGCGGTCGATCTGCGAAGCCAGAAAAAAGCCATCGCGATTCCGCGTTCCGCCACGCAGTCGCAATAACGCCAGCCTATGCGCCGCCGATCCTGCCGCCACGGCAGCCGCCGTAGTCCCCAACGCGCAGAGCGGCACATGTTCACTACCCTACGCAGCTTTCTTGTCCTTGCCCTGCTCGCTGCGGTCGTTGCCGCGCAACCGGCACGGGCCGACAGCGGTGCCCTGAGCATCACCCATGCCGACGGCAGCCGCACCGACGTGGCCAGTCTCGACACCACGGTCGACCTGCAGATCCACGGCCTGATCGCCGAAGTACGCGTCAAGCAGCGATTCCGCAACAGCGGAGCGGTCTGGCAGGAAGGCCAGTACCTGCTGCCGCTGCCGGAAGGTGCGGCGGTGCACGCGATGACGCTACGTATCGGCGAACGCCTGATCGTCGGCGAGATCCGCGAAAAGGAAGCCGCGCGTAGCGAATATGCCCAGGCCGTCGCGAGCGGGCGCAAGGCCAGCCTCGTCGAAGCACAAGGAGCGAACCTGTTCCGCACGGCGATCACCAATGTCGCGTCCGGCGAAACGGTCGATGTGGAGATCGCCTACTGGCAGCAGGTCGCTTTTCGCGACGGCGAGTTCTCGCTGGTGTTTCCGCTGACGTTCACGCCGCGCTATGCACTGCAGGACGCAGCGGGACTCGTGCGCGCGCAGCCTGAGGCCACGCCCGACGATGCAGGCGACGCCATCGCCGCAGCGGTCGACGCGACGGAACCGCGCGCGACGGTCGCGGTGGCGGCAGCACCGGGCGCGACGGTCGGCGCACCGACCGTGGTCATCAGCGCGCTGCTCGATCCGGGCTTGTCGCTGGAGCGCGTCGAGTCCTCGACACACGCGCTCGCGATCGAGCAGAACGGCCAGCGCTACGCGATACGCCTCGCCGACGACGTGGTCGCATCGGATCGCGATTTCGTGCTGCGCTGGCGCGCGAAACCGTCGGCGACGCCGACCGCCGCGCTGCTGCGCGAACCGGCCGGCGACGACCAGTACGCGCTGCTGATGCTGCTGCCGCCGACGCAGCCGGCCGCGGCGCTGCCGCGCGAACTGATCCTCGTGATCGACACCTCGGGCTCGATGGAAGGTCAATCCATCGTGCAGGCGCGCGCCGCGCTGGATGTGGCCTTGCAGCGCCTGACGCCGCGCGACCGCTTCAACGTGATCCAGTTCAACTCGGTGACTTCGGCGTTGTTCGAGCACGCCGTCGAGGCCACGGCCAGGGACGTGGCGCTCGCGCGCGAGTGGGTCGCGCAGCTGCGCGCGACCGGCGGCACCGAGATGGTGCCGGCGATGCAATGGGCACTGCGTGACGCGGCGCCTGCGGGCTACCTGCGCCAGGTCGTGTTCGTCACCGATGGCGCGGTCGAACGGGCCGACGCCTTGTATACGACTATAGAAACGCAGCTCGGCCAGTCGCGCCTGTTTCCGGTGGGCATCGGCAGCGCGCCGAATGCGCAGTTCCTGCGCAGGGCCGGCGAACTCGGCCGCGGCAGTTCGGCCGTGATTCGCAATCTCGGCGAAGTCGGCGAGGAAATGCAGACGCTGTTCGCCAAGCTCGACCGCCCGGCCCTGCGCGATCTGCACTTGAGCCTGCCGGTGCAGGCCGAAGTCTATCCGCAGCGCCTGCCCGACCTGTACGAAGGCGAGCCGCTGCTGCTGATCGCCAAGCTGCCGGCCACCACGAAAGGCGGCCGTGTGCAGATCGAAGGCCAGCTCGCCGGCGCGCCCTGGTCGCAGCAGCTGACCCTGGACCTGCACGGACAGTCCAAAGGCCTGGGACGTCTCTGGGCACAGCGCAAGATCGAGGCGCTGGACGACGCACTGCGTCGCGGCGGCGACGAGACCGCGCTGCGCGCCGAACTGATAGGCGTGGCGCTGCAGCACCACTTGGTCAGCCGCTTCACAAGCCTTGTCGCGATCGACCGGACACCGCAGCGCCCGGTCGATGCCGCACTGCAGCCGGTCGACATCGCCAATGCCGATCCTGCCGGTAGCCTGGCCTTTGCGCAGACCGCGACCTCGGCACGGCAATGGCTGGCGCTGGGCCTGATCGCGCTGCTGCTTGCCGCGGCACTGCAGTGGCGCGCGCCGCGGCAACGCGCGTTTGCTGCCTGATCAGGCGGCGACGACATGCGCAACACTCGCCGCCGGATGACGTGGCTGCTGCTCGCGCTGGCCGCGGTGCTGCTCGGCAACGCCGGCTATCTGCACGCCAAGGCCGCGCTCGCGCAGGTACTGCTGGAACGCGCGTGGCAGCGCCAACTCGCCGGCGATACCGCGGCCAAGCCCTGGCCCTGGGCCGACACGCGGCCGCTCGCGCGGCTGCGCGTGGCCGCGCTGGACATCGACCAGATCGTGCTGGCCGGCGACTCCGGCCGCAGCCTCGCCTTCGGCCCGGCCTGGAACGAGGCGAGCTCCCTGCCCGGCAGCGGAGGCACCAGCGTCATCAGCGGCCATCGCGATACGCATTTTTCCTTTTTGAAAAATATCGGCAACGGCGACATCGTCGAGATCGAACGTGCCGGTACTCGCCTGCGCTATCGCGTCGCCCGCCATGCGATCGTCGACGCACGCAGCATGCGCATCGCCACCCATGCGGGCGGCGATCGCCTGCTGCTCGTCACCTGCTATCCGTTCGACGACTGGGTCGCTGGAGGGCCGCTGCGGTATGTGGTCGAGGCGGAAGCGGTGATGCAGGAAATCAGGTAGAGGAGTGAGAAACGAGGGAAAGCCCTGGCAACGGCGCGCGCTCAACCGGCGCCGGCCAGCGCTTCGCGCATCGAGCGGATGACCTCGGCGTAGTCGGGCTTGGCGAAGATCGCCGAACCGGCGACGAAGGTGTCGGCGCCGGCGGCGGCGATCTCGGCGATGTTGTCGGGCTTCACGCCGCCGTCGATTTCCAGGCGTACGTCACGGCCGCTGCGGTCGATGAGTTCGCGCACGCGGCGCAGCTTGTCGAGCGCCGAAGGAATGAAGCTCTGGCCGCCGAAGCCCGGGTTGACCGACATGATCAGCACGAGATCGAGCTGGTCGAGCACATGGTCGAGATAATTGAGCGGCGTGGCCGGATTGAACACCAGGCCGGGCTTGCAGCCGTGCGAGCGGATCAGCTGGATCGTGCGGTCGACATGCTCGGACGCTTCGGGATGGAACGAAATATACGTTGCACCGGCCTTGGCGAAGTCCGGCACGATGCGGTCCACCGGCTTGACCATGAGGTGGACGTCGATCGGCGCGGTGATGCCGTGCTTGCGCAGCGCCTCGCAGATCAGCGGGCCGATGGTCAGGTTCGGCACGTAGTGGTTGTCCATCACGTCGAAGTGCACCCAGTCGGCGCCGGCGGCGATGACATTGTTCACTTCTTCACCCAGCCGCGCGAAATCGGCGGACAGGATGGACGGGGCGATGATGTCGGGCTGGCGGGACATGGCGGCGGACTCGTCGGGAAGGAAAGAGGGCTGGTCGGACAATCGCGCGCAGGTTCAGCGGAATCCGCGTTCCTGCTTGATGCGTTCGTAGGCGGTGTTGATGTCGCGCGCACGCTGTTCGGCGCGCTCGCGCAACGCGGCAGGCACGTCGCCGAGCTTGTCGGGATGATGCTCGCTCATGAGCTTGCGCCACGCGCGCTTGAGGCTGCGCTCGTCGGTGCCCCGCTCCACGCCGAGCACGGCGTAGGGGTCGGGTCCGCCGCCGGCGCGCGGCGGCGGCGCGGCGGATTGCGCGCGCGACTGGCCCGCCTCGCTCCAGACATAGCCCTTTCCGGCGGCAATCATCGCGATCTCGCGCTCGTGCACGCCGAGCGCCACGCAGAGGCGGCGCATGAGCTGCATGCGCTCGCTGCCCGCGCCGTCGGCGAAGACCACGTCAAGCAGCACATCGATGATCACGTAGGCGTGGTCGCGCCGGCCCAGGCTCCAGACGCGCAGTTCGTTGATCACGGGCTCGACGGCGAAGCCCGGCGTCTTGCCGGCATTGAAGCGGTGAATGGCCTCGTGGCGCTGTGCCGTGTCGAGGCCCATGCGCTGCATCAGGTGTTCGGTCGCGGCGATCTCGCGCTCGGACACGCGTCCGTCGGCCTTGGCCATCGCGCCGATCATGCCGAACAGCGAATCGATGAAGCTGCGTGCGACGCGCGATCGCGGCCGCGCGCGCGGCGTGAACGTGCCGTTGTCGAACAGATGGCCGGCGAGCACCCCCATGACGACACCGAGCGGGTGGCGCAGCAGCAGCAGGCCGAGCAGGCCGCCGATGAGCTTGCCCAGCCAATGTTTCATCAGGGGGCCGGCGACTGCGCCGCGTACCAGGCCGCCAGCGCGTCGAGTTCGGCGACGCTGAGCGCGCCGACCGCGGCGCGCATCACGGCCACGTCGCGCGCGCCGCTGCGATAGGCCGCGAGCGAGGTCTTCAGGTAATCCAGATCCTGTCCGGCAAGATGCGGCATGCCCTTCATGACCGCGCGGCCGCTTTCACCGTGGCAGGACGCGCACAGGCCGAGCCGGGCAGGCTTTTCCGGCGTCTGCGCGACAGCGAGTGAAGCAAACAGGCTTAACGCCGCCGCAGCGGCTGGGATCAGGTGGGACATGAGGCATACCGCGGCGGAAAACGGCGCGATTCTAGCCGGCGCGCCGCTACAATGCGCGTTTTCCCGCGGAGCCCGGCTTGTGCCTACGACCCTGAGCGAATCCCACCTGCCCGGCCTGGAGCTGATCCACCGCGGCAAGGTGCGCGACGTCTATGCGCTGTCGGCGCAGGAACTGCTGATCGTCGCGAGCGACCGCCTCAGCGCCTTCGACGTCGTGCTGCCCGATCCGATCCCAGGCAAGGGCGAGATGCTGTGCCAGATCTCCAACTTCTGGTTTGCGCGGACCGCCCACCTCGTACCGAATCATCTGACCGGCAAGGACATCGCGACCGTGCTGCCGGCCGGCACCGACCTGGCGACCTACGCGCGGCGCAGCGTCATCACGAAGCGCCTCAAGCCGGTGCCGGTCGAAGCCATCGCGCGCGGCTATCTGATCGGTTCGGGCTGGAAGGACTACCAGGCCACGGGCGCGCTCTGCGGCATCGCCCTGCCCGCCGGATTGCGCCAGGCCGAGCAGCTGCCCGAGCCGATCTTCACGCCGTCCACGAAAGCCTCGGTCGGCGACCACGACGAAAACATCAGCTTCGATACGCTGGTCGGCAAGGTCGGCGCGGAGATGGCCGAGCGCGTGCGCGACGCGACGCTGCGCATCTACCGCTGGGCCGCCGCCTTTGCCGCCGAGCGCGGCATCCTGATTGCCGACACCAAGTTCGAATTCGGCACCGACGAGGACGGCATGCTCTACGTCATGGACGAGATGCTGACGCCGGACTCCTCGCGCTTCTGGCCGGCCGACGAGTACCGCGTCGGCATCAGCCCGCCGAGCTACGACAAGCAGTTCGTGCGCGACTATCTCGAGACGCTGGACTGGAACAAGACCGCGCCCGGCCCGTCCGTGCCGGCACCGGTCATTGCTGCGACCGCGGCGAAATACGCCGAGGCCTTGAAGCGGCTGGCCGGCATCGTGCTGGACTGATTCCGGGAAGGCAGATCCCTGCGAGGGGCTTCGCTTCGCGAGCGGACTGCGCCGCGCGTCGACCCACCCGGTTGGCGTGACGGGTCGCAGGGCCTGACCGCCGTCGGGCGCAGCCGCTCGACAGCGGACACGGCCGGATTGATCGAGGTCAAGGCCCGAGGCCGGTGGCTGGCTAGGATGGCCCTCCACGCGCCCGCCTCAGAGCCGCCACTCCCATGCCCACCGAGTTGTTCCGCAACGGCAGTCATGCCTGCATCGCCTTCCACGATCTCGTCCGCGGTGACGACGGCGTGCAGGCCAACCAGTTCCTGATCCTCGACGGCGGCCAGTCGGCGCTGATCGATCCCGGCGGCGCGCTGCTCTATACGCCGCTGAGCATGGCCGTCTCGCGCTACATGCCGGTGCGCGAGCTGACTTACGTGCTCGCCTCGCACCAGGATCCGGACATCATCGGCTCGGTCGACCGCTGGCTGCTGTACACCTCGGCAACCATCGTCTGTTCGCGCCTCTGGGGACGCTTCATTCCGCACGGCGTGCCGCACTACCAGAAAGACTCCGGCGCGGACCGCTACCTGTTGCTGCCCGACCAGGGCGCCGAGATCCCGCTCGGCGGCACGCACCTGCGCGCGGTGCCAGCGCACTTTCTGCACAGCGTCGGCAATTTCCAGTTTTTCGATCCGGTCAGCCGCATCCTGTTCTCCGGCGACATGGGTGCATCCATGGTCGACACGAGCTACGAGCCCGTCCGCGATTTCGACGCACACGTGCCGACGATGGCCGCGTTCCATCGCCGCTATATGGCGGCCAACAAGGTCTGCCGGCTCTGGGCGCGCCGCGTGCGCGCGCTGGCGCCGGCGATGATCGTGCCGCAACACGGTCTGCCGATGGCCGATCCCGTGACGATAGGCCGCTTCCTCGACTGGATCGAAAACCTCGCCTGCGGCATCGACCTCATCGACGAGCACGACACCGTGTTTGGCTGAGCGCCACGTGCTGCGGTGCGCAACGACTGGCCCCGCGTACGCCGCGCCTTTCGCGGTAAGCTCGTCCATCCTCGCCAGCCTGCGGGAGCGCCGCCCATGAATGCCGCCGTTCACCCTGAAACCGACACACGCCGCGAAGTCGACCGCTGGCTCGGCAACTACGCCGAGGATCACCGCAACGCGACGAATGTGCTGATCCACTGGATCTGCGTGCCGGCCATCCTCTGGACCGTGATCGCCGCACTCTGGGTGGTGCCGGTGCCGTCGCTGCTCGGCCGCGCCGGACTCTGGGCCGGTGTCGCCATGTTCTTCGCGCTCGCGTTCTACCTGCGCCTGTCGCGTACGCTGGGCCTGGCCATGTTTGGCGTATTCGTCGTACTCGGCGGCGTCACCGAACTGCTGTATCGGGAGCTGGGACCCACCACCCTGCTCTATCTCGCGATCGGCGTGTTCGTCGTCGCGTGGATCGCGCAGTTCATCGGCCATCACATCGAAGGCAAGCGGCCGTCGTTCCTGACCGATATCGCCTACCTGCTGATCGGTCCGGCTTGGATCGTGGCGAAGCTGCTGCGCAGGGCCGGCATCGCGTATTGAATTCGCCGGCCAACAGCACCGGAGCAACGATCGCGCTCGAAGGTCCGCTGGCCGCGGGCTGCCTGCGCGCACTCGCGTCGCACGGTCCGCTGCAGAGTCTGTCGATCGACGATCGCGCGGTGTTTGGTCTGCGCCAGGCGCGCGAACTGTTGTCCCTGCCCGGCATCGACTGGCTGCGGCTGCGTTGTCCGGTCACGTGTGCCGCCGCAAGCGTGCTGCTGGGGATTCCCGGCCTGCGCACGCTTGAACTGGACACGTTGCAGGCCGGCGGCATCCTGCGCGGGTTCGATATACCGCGCACGCTCGAACGCTTCTATTGGCCCTGGTATGCGCTACGGCCTGACGATTTCGAGGCGATCGCGCAAAGCCCTACGTTGCGCGCGATCGGTACCGGTCACTCCGAGATCACGCCAACGGCGCTCGATGCGCTGCTCGCGATGCCGCGGCTCGAATCCCTGGACCTCGAATCCTGCGGCATCGACGATGCCCTGGCCTCGCGTCTGCGCACCGGCACGCCGCTGCGCAGCCTGTTCCTCGCGGTCAATCCGCTGACGCGCGTTGGTCTGCGCCACATTGTCGAACTGGAATCCCTACGCGAGCTGGATCTCTGGGAAACCGGAATCACGCTGGACGATCTCGAACTGTTGCAGGCGCTGCCGCAGCTCGAGTACCTGTCTCTTGGCTGCGGCGATCCTGAACACGCCACCCGCCGCTACGACCCGGACCGCCTGCTGCCGCTGCTCGCCCGATTGCCGTCGCTGCAGCGGCTGGAACTCGACGGAATTGTTTTGAACCAAACGCAACGTGCCGCGTATGCAGCGCGTTTTGCGGAGCTGAAACTGGTAGAGCGCTGAGGATCAGTCGCGCCGCTCGTCGATCGAGAACACCTTGCCGCCGCGGATCTCGAAGGTGACGGTCTTGCCGTCGATGGCGTATTGCCAGCGCTCGCCGACGCGTCCGCCTTCCCTGCTTTCGATGGGTTCCTTGAGCGTCGGCGTGCCGACGATCTGGGTGAGTTTGACGGCGCTGTCGCCGACGGTGATGACGCGGGTACCGCTACGGTAAGTGTCGGCGGCATTGGCAAGGCTGGCGGCAAGGAGGCCGGCCGCGAGGATCAGGAAACGCACGGGAATTCTCCAGGTGTGGAAACGGGTGAACGACCCGCGGCGCGATGCGGACAAACGCCGGCAGCTTAGCAACGCCGGCTGAAGGCGCGCTGGCTGCGCGACGCCGTTTTCCGCGTGTACACGGCGAACCGTCAGCGCCTGGCCGAGTCTGTTCCGGCTTGGCACGTCCGCCCCTGTGGCGACGGACAGTTTTCTGGACTCCGCGCCTGGCGCAACGTTGCGGGCCAAGCGCAGGCGCAGTCGTATCGCGCCACGCGGTTGCTCAGAACGAACGGCCGTCGACGTGTTGCACGGGCACCGCTTCGAGGTCCACATTTTCCAGGCAGCGAATATTGATCGCCGCCATGCGGTTGCCTTTGGGATCAGTGCCTTCGCCGAACGGATGGATGCCGCAGGTCGGGCAGAAGCGATGCTGGATCGCATGCCGGTTGAAGGTATAGGTGGCGAGATCCGCTTCGCCCGCCTGCACCGTCAACGCGTCGCGCGGCACGAACCAGAGCAGCGAACCCTTGCGCTGGCACATGGAACAGTTGCAGGCCATGGCGCCGTCGATCTCGCCCTCGACCGTGAATTTTACGGCGCCGCAATGGCAACTTCCTTCGTAGGTCATCAATGTTCTCCGTGGTTGTGGCGGACCGATCGTCAGTACTCAGGCATGCCGGGCGACGAGCCGCGCTAGGGTATTCCAGGCTCGCGTCGTTGCCGATGCGGCGGTGATCTTTTCGAGCAATGCATTCGGACTGCCCGGCGTATTGCCGAGCTTGCGCGAGACGCTGAATACCTCGCCCTGCGTGCGCGCGAGCAGTTCGACATCGCCGCGACGCGAGGACATGGGAAGAGCCGGCAACGCGGCCGCGCGCGGCGCGAGGAAGGTCACGCAGCATTCGTAGACGGCGGCGCGGTCGATCGCGGCAAACGGCTCGATCGCAACGAGCGTTGCGAGGTCATCCACGCGCCGCAGGAAGGCCGGTTCCTTGAGGCCGCAGACCTGTTCGAGCTGGGCCACGGCGCTGCGCAATACGCGATCGCCGCGTGCGGCCGGCGCGGAAAACACGAGCGTGCCGTTGACGAGAAACGACGCCGCGTCGGTGGCGCCGGCATCGAGGAACGCCTGTTCAAGCTGCGACTTGCTCGGACAATTCGCGCGGCCGAGATTGACGTTGCGGAAGAACGCGGCGAACTTCATGCGCTGCCGACGAAGCTATGAAGGCCTGGAAAACCCAGCGGACTCATGCCGCGCGCCACTGCAGGCAGAAGCCGTATCCGTCCGGGTCGCGCAGCATCAGCTGTTTCATGCCGTAGTGCGTGACCACCGGTGCGTCTACCGGAACACCCTGCGCGCAAAGACGCAGATAGGCCGCGTCGAGATCGCGACAGCCGACGTAGAACGCCGTATCGCCGTGCGCCGTGGCGCGTGCCGCATCGCGCCGGCCGGGCCTCTCGTCGCGCTCGTACTGCGCATTGAGCATGATCTCCATGCCGTTGCGGCACAGCAGGCACCACTCGCAGTCCTCCGTGTCCGGCGCCCGCTGCGTGACCTGGAAACCCAGCACGTCGCGGTAAAAACCCAGCGACGCGCGCATGTCGAACACCTGGATCAGCGGGCAGAGGCCTTCGAGCTGGATTTCCATGCAAACCCCGCATCAATCGGTCTGATAGGACGCAAGCACACTCCGGCGGGCAGGATGACATGAAATGGGCGTCGGCCCCCAGGGCTTGGTGGCGCCATGTCCGCGATTGCCTGTGCGTCAGCGATGACATGGTTGTTACGGACGACAGACGGCTCCTTTAACCCGTATTTCTCGCACCCCTTCTACTGCGGACGGCGGATCGACGGCCTCGCTACGAACGGGTGTGAGAAATGCGGGCTAAAGCAAGACACCGCGCGCGGCAAGACCTTCACGCACCCGCCGGATCGCGATGCCTTCGTTCTTTTTCAGCGGCGGCTGTCCGGCGACTTCCTGCGGCCGTCCGCCGGCATGGTGCAGAGCGATGAGCCGACCGTCGGCATCGAACACCGGCGAGCCCGACGAGCCGACCTGGGTATCACTGAGGTACTGCACGACCGCTTCGTCGCAGTAGGTGATCTGATTGCGCGCATAGGCGAGGCGCTTGCGCTGGCCGTCGGGGTGCTGGATCACGTAGGCGCTGCCTTGCACCGACGCCACGCCGAGCGCGTCCAGCGACAGGATCGGAACGGTGTCCGGCAGATTTTCCTGCGTGCGGATCACGCCCCAGTCGCTGGCCTGCTCGTCGACGATGCTGTCGAGACGACACGGGTAGCGCTGGGCCGGCAGCTCATCGCCGTTCGCATCGAGTTCGTAGCCGAACACCGCCGTGACCGCGTAGACGTCGCAAGCCTCTGGATGGAATACATGCCAGTTCGTGAGCAGCAGATCGTCGCCGATGCGAAACGCGGTCCCATAGCTGGTCGCCTTGTCGAATCCCTTCCGACAAGCCAGGTCGAGCCGGCAGACAGCGGCCAGCAGCGGCTGCAGGCGCGTCAATGCCGCAATGAGCCCGGGCACATCGCCGGTCGAAATACTCAGGTCGTCGTGGAACAGCAGTGACTCGGGTTCGCTGACGCTGTCCTCACCTGTGCGGAAACGCGGCGCACCGTCTTCGGCGCGGGGCTCCGCCGACAGCGCCGGTGTTTCGCCCGCGAGTAGGTCACCGATGAACGCGCGGCGAGGACTACGGGGAAATTCCGTGGCCGCGAGTTCGACGAGCGCGCGCGTGAAACCACGCGGTGCGGCGTAGTCGAGGATGTCCTTCCAGAGGAAAAACGGCGGCTGGTCGGCGTTGAGCTCGTAGGGCGGGATGCCGATCTTTGCGGCGGCGAACAAGGCGGCTTTTGCGGAGGGGTATAGCTGTGCGAGCACGAGGTGGAGTTCGCGTGCGGTGGGATCGTGGAAGGGGAAATGGGCGGCGTCGAGGATGGGCATGGGCTAGCGTTCCGGGCGGATGCGGCCGGCGAGGCTGTCGACGAGGGGGACTAGCGGGTCTTCTGCATCGAAAAAGAATTTGAGCAATCTGCCGCGCACTTCATCAGCGGCAACGCGGGAAGCTGCGCTGTCAGTTGCACCGTAGACAGATATGTCATCCTCGTACATCGAGAGCCACTTGAGGCCGCCGACCAAAATCTTTTCCGGTCCCTTGTCTCCCCCAAAAAGGGTTTCGATACTTTGGCGCAATACCCTAAATGAACTTACCTGACGAGGCCCATCCGCGAACACAATGCGCAAGCTCGTCGTTCGCGCCACCAATGCCTGCGCACCGAGCACGGACTTAGACAGACGGCGCTTCGGCTCAGTAGTGTCAAAATGCAGGAATGACCATAGGAACGTTCGGTCGGCAATGATGGACCAACGTCGCCATGCGCATTCGAGCATTCGAGCCATTGACTGCGGTACCGCAGCTGGCCAATCGGATGACTCCAACTCATATCCATCAAGCACGCGGGCTCGCAATCTTCCTATATCCGCAAGCTCCCCAACCAAGTTTTTTTGCCGGCAGACATCAAGCGTTTTCAAGAATGTTGCGCGTTGAAAGTTGTCTGCAGCTAGTACCAAGAGTTGCGTCACCGAAGGTGAACGCGCGACTTTTTCTAGTGCTCGGTCCAGTTCCGGCAAGCTCACGTCGAGCCACGACAACCAGTCTGTCCATCCAGGGTGCCGCCGCCGCGCGTTGACTGTGGCCATTAGCTCCCGTGCAAGTTCGCGCTCCGCTTCAAAGTCGGCATTTCGACGAATGCGCGCTGCGCGAACTGCAGCCAATGCCAGATCGCCAAACCGAGGCCCAGGCCAGCTTTCCGACGTGCACCATCTGTTTAGCACGCTATCGGAGCGGCGCGAGTGTCCGAGGTCGGTTAGCAGCAATGCTCTCAGCATTGACCTATCGCGACGCACAGATTCCGCCGCTTGTCCTGGCGAGCTAGTCAGCAGCTCCAACGCACCGTGCGCATCATCTTTCTCGCGAAGTTCAAACGCATCATGAAACAACAGCGGACTGCCTGGCGTGCGTTCCTTACGCTCCGCCAGAATTCCCCCTACTGCTCTATCCAGCCCGCGGCTTCGCGCCGCTCGTATGCGTTCCGCCGCATCCAGCTCCCACACCGCGAGATCGGTGTCGGAGATGCTGACAACGCCGAGCCGTGCGCTCAGCCACTCGCACGCCACGGCGGGCAGACTCTCAGTCGCATAGTGCAGAAATGCACCACAGCCGTCGCGCCAAGCCAACTGCGCACCGGCGACGTCACCAAGGCGCAACCGGTGGTAGACGAGCTCCGCCGCGAGTTCGGGTTCACGCGGGTCCAACGCCGTATACCAGCGCTCGGCGCGCGTATCGATTGTGTGCACGAGATCGCGCTCGCTGCGTTCCAGCAACTCAAGGGCCGGCGCGCGTATTTCACCGCGCAATCGCAGCACGCCTTCGCCGTCGACGAGGGACACTTCCCGCGCAAACGCGCGTATCCACTCGGACGGCAAGCGTGCCGGCAGATCGACGAGGTCGCGAAAGATTGGTTCGAGCAGATCGGCGCTCAGGCGGCGCAACACCAGCGATGCCTTGGCCAGCGGCTTGATCGCCGCATCCTGGATACGTCCGAGAATCCGGCCGTAGAGAAATCCGGCGACGATGCGCTCGGGCAGATCCCGCGGCACGTCGTCGACATCGCCGCCGCTGTCGACGAGCTGCACCGCGAGGTGGAGGATCAGCGGCAGCCCGCGCGACAGACGCAAGACTTCATCGACGACCGGCTGCGCAACCACGCCGTGCCGTGCGAGCCAAGTCGTCGCGTCCGCGGTGCTCAAGCCGCGCAGCGGAATCTCTCGCGCGGCCTCGCCGCTGAGACTCAACGTCGGCACCGGCGCCCGTCCCGATACCACGATGCGCAGCGCCGGCAGATGCCGGGCTAGCCGCTCCAGCAGCGGCCAGAGTTCCTGATAGCGCTCAACATGCTGCGCGACTTCGAAGCTGTCGAGCACGAGCAGCATCGGGGCACTGCCGCCGGCCTGCGCGAGTGCAAGAGCGAGCGCTTCAGCCGCCTGTTCCCAGCGTGCGCCGTCGATTTCACCGACCGGCGCATCGAGCCCGTCGAGCTGCAGACGCGCCTGGGCGTAGAGTGCCGCGATGACCGAAGGCGCATCGTCGGCGGCAATATCGGCGCGATCGAAATCGAGCCAGAGCAGAACGCTTGATGCCGGCAGCTCCTGCGCGAAGCGCGCGACCAGGGCCGACTTGCCTACGCCGCCTATGCCCCAGACATAGACCGGCTGCTGCCGCGGCGCGGCGAACCACTCGCGCAACACCTGCAACTCCGCATCGCGGCCGAGGAAATCGTCGCCGGCAATCGCATCGAGCCGGCTGCGCAGACGGCGACGCTGCAGCGCGCGTTCTACCTGAACCGGTGCCGGCAGGTCGGGCGCAACGTCGGCGAACCAGTGCACGCCCTGTATCCACCACGGGAGCTCGTCGTCGGGAACATTCGCGAGCGCATACGGCGGCCCGGCGAGAATGCGCGCGATCATGCGCTGGGCGGCGCTGTCGTCGGCAGCGGCGGCGTGATCGCGCAGCGCGGCTAGTGAAACACTGCCGTCGAGTACGTTGCGGCGTACGCCAGGCTGCAATGTCCACGAATCCGCAGCGCTGTCGACGACGAGATGGCGCAGGGCGTCGCGATCTTCGGATGCGAGCGACGCCGGATCGAAAACTGCGCTGACGGCGGCGCGCAGCAGCGCAGCCTCGACCGATGACGACGACGTCGCCGCCACTTCACCGCTGCACGCTATCGCCTTGCTGCCCGCCAGGAGGTCTGCCAGCCGGTAGTAGCGCGCGATATCCGGCCAGTGCCGCGAACGCTGGAACAGCGCGAGCAGCGTATCGAGGCCCAGACCGAAACCTTCCGACGATTGCGGCCGCAACGAACCCATGTGCATGCCGAGCACCTGCCATTGCGCGTCGAAGATCGGCGCACCGCTGGAACCGCGCCGCGAATACGCGTCGTAGCGAAACGCGTGATCGCCAGGCGCTAGCAGTTGCCCCTGACTCAGCAGCATCGGTGAATTTCCGCCGATGAAGGCGAGCATGGACACAGGTTCACGTTCCCCGGGCGCCCTGCCGCGCAATTGCAGTTGCGGGATGGAAACAGCTCGATTCAGCTTGACCAGCGCGATCTCCCGCCTGTGCAGCAGTGTCTTGGGCGCTTCGTCCAGATCGAGCAGCTCGATCTCGCTTTCCCCTTCGACGACCTGCTCCCACGCGACGTCAACGCCGTCGAAAGCTGTGAATACCAGAGCCTGCAGTTCGGCCGGTTCGGTGGAATGAGTGTCGGTCTTGAGCATGAAGCCCGGGCAAATCACGAGATCGGGCGTCAGCAACCAGCCGGTACCTAACTGTCCCTGGCTCTTGCGCGCATGCACCCTGATGCGCACAACGCAGAGCAACGCATCGGAAAGTCCTTGCGCATAAGCCTGTGCCGGCGCAAGAAACGTATTTTCCTGCGGCAGCGACGGCGTGCCCGGCGTGTCTTGGGGAGTGGACATGACCGGCCTCAGAGTTTTGCCAGCAGCTGGCTCAGGCCATCGTGGATATGACCCAGGCGCGCGCAGCCATCGTTCGCGGCGTTCGCCTCGGCCCTGATCACGACCCGCGCCGCGAGAATACCGGCTTGCAGGTCCGGCAGGGTCTTGCGGTTGTAGCGCGCCCAGCGCAGCAGGAATTCGGCGATGGCCTGGTCGTCGATCTCGGATTCGACGACCTGTTCCTCCATCCAGCATTTGCGCCAGCGAGTTGGTAAAGGTCCTTCGGGGTAATCGATCAGCACCAGACGGATCCAGCGAGCGACTTTTGGATCCTGCATCTGCAGCACGATCTGTTCGCACAGTTCGCGCACCTGCGGATCGAGCAGAGAGACGCCGTCGCGCACGCCGAGATCGTCTACGACGATCCAACGCTGCGTACGCCGTTGCTCGTAGTGTTCGGCCAGCGCGCGGCACGCCGCGGCAAACGACGCATTCTCCGTCGTCTGCCGAGCCGGCGGCTCACCGACGTCCCGGAAGATCAGGCGCAAGGCGTCATCCGCCGTACCGATGGAACCCGAACCCAGGTAAGTACAGCCGTGGCCCAGCGCCTGCGCATGCGCCTGCACCACGTGACGCGTCCAGCTCTTACCGCTTTTCTCGCCGCCGCGCACGAGCAGCACCTGTACCGGCGAAGTGGCTTGGCCGAGCTGACGCAGCGCAGCATGCAGCGGCGCACGATTGACGAAGATCTGTTCGCAGCGGATGAAGTGCTCCGGCGGCGCATCGTCACCGACGGCCTGCTCGACGATGAGAATGGCGGCGTCGACCCGGGGCAGCTGCTTGTTCCGCAGCAGCGCAAACAGCGATGGCAACAGCCCGGCCATCGCCGTCATGTCGAGCGCGTTCTTCCACATGATGGTCGGCTTGCCGTCGACGAGTTCGTACAGCTGCTGGCTGCAGGATCGCAGCAGCAGATCGATCTCGTCGTAGTCCCGGAACAGGCGGCTCAGTTCTTCGTGCAGCTCACGCGCTTCACGGCGATGCCAGGGATAGCTCGCAGAATCGAAGAACGGATGCGCCAAGACAGGTCCCCCGAACTCCATGGACGACTCAAATATCTCCGCGGACTCCCGTAGCGATGCGATGCCGGGACGTCCTGTCGCAGCGAGAATAACGCAGGGCTCGGACTCGCACTACCGTGAACTAGTTGCGTTTTGGCCAAGTCGCCGCGACACGCCGCTGACGTCAACGGCACTATCGTCGGCCGTGACGAATTCGCCATGAGCACGCCACATGCAGCCGATGATCAACATCGATGTGCCGGACTTGGAACGGGCCTGCCGCTTCTATGCCGAAGCTCTCAGCCTGCAGGTCAGACGATCGCTGTTCGACGGCACGGTGGTCGAGCTCGCCGGCGCCGGCCTGCCAATTTTCCTGCTTGAGAAACCCGCCGGATCGATCGCCGCGGCGGCGCAGCCGCGCAACTACGCGCGGCACTGGACGCCGGTGCATTTCGACGTGGCGGTGGACGATCTGGATGCGGCGCTGGCGCGTGCGCTGGCCGCGGGGGCTGTGCTCGAAGGTGATGTCGACAGCGCAGCCTGGGGCCGCATCGCGCGGCTCGCCGATCCGTTCGGGCATGGGTTCTGCCTGATCGAGTTCAGCGACGTGGGATATGCGGCGGCCGAAGATCCGCGTTAGATCCTGTTGCTCGGCGTTTTACATTGCATAGGACGCCGAAGCTGCGTGAATTCATGTCACGGGAGCCGCGGCAGTTTTTCAGAACGCGATGGCCCGAGGGGCGCGGCTACACCACCCCCACCCAACCCTCCAGCCCGTTGGGCGTTCAAGGCAGCCAGAACCTTGCGGTTCTGGACGGCTGCCTTTCCCCCCTTGAAGGGGAGGGCTAGAGCTCGCCTGATCTACCTTTGCAGAAATCCCTCAGGCCTTCTCGAAAGGCCGCAGCAGCCAGCGGCATAGCGCCGGCAGGAAGATCAGCGCGGCGAACATGTTGACCACGAACATGAAGGTCAGCATCAGGCCCATGTCGGCCTGGAACTTCAGTTCCGAGAAGATCCACATTGCCACACCGACGGCCAGCGTGAGCGCGGTGTAGAAGATCGCGATGCCGGTGGTCTTGAGCGCGGCGAAGTAGGCTTCGGTCAGTGGCGCGCCGGCCTGCATGGATTCGCGCATGCGCGCGAAGATGTAGATCGCGTAGTCGACGCCGATGCCCACGCCGAGGGCCACGACGGTCAAGGTGTTGACCTTGAGGCCGATGCCGAGCTTGACCATGAGCGCGTGGCCGAGTTCGGTCACGAGCACCAGCGGCAGCACGATGCACAGCGCGGCGAGCGGATTGCGGAAACTCAGCAGGCACATGACGAAGACGGCGCCGTAGAGCAGGTACAGCATGATCGCGTCGACTTCGCGCACCTTGTCGTTGATCGCGGCGAGCACGCCGACGTTGCCGGTGGCCAGGCGCAGGTTGATCTGGTCGCTGTGGAAGGTCTCGCCTTTCTCGGCGGCGTCGGCGGCCTGTTGGGTCAGCTGCGCGTTGAGGTTGACGTTGCCGCCGGACCAGGCGCCGTTCTTCTCGCGGAAGTCCTTCACGGCGGCGACGACGCGGTCGATCGTCGTGGCGCGGTGGTCGCCGAGGAACAGCATGATCGGCATCGCGCTGCAGTCGGCGTTGAGCAGGCCCGAGTCGGTTTCGAAGCCCTGCGTGGCCATGCGCAGCGTGTCCGGATCGCGCGGCAGCGCGCGCCAGCGCAGGTTGCCTTCGTTCCAGCCGGCATTCACGATCTTCGCGGCCATGGGCAGGGTCATGACCTGTTCCACGCCTTCGATGTTGCGCATGTGCCAGGCGAAGCGGTCCATGGTTTCCATGACCGGATAGCTGGTCGTGCAGGCCGAGGGCTGTGCTTCGGCGATGACATTGAGCATGTCGACGCCGAGCGCGAACTTCTCGCTGATCAGCACGGCGTCCTGGTTGTAGCGCGCTTCGGGCCGCAGCTCGGCCACGCCCTTCTCCGCGTCGCCGATCATCACCTGATGGCCGTACTGCTTGGCGAAGAACCAGACGGTGACACCGATCACGATGATGATCGCGGCCGGTACGGGGCGGCTGAATTTCGCCAGGAACGACCAGATCTTGTCGAACTGGGTCAGCTGACGCAGGCGGTACTGGCGCTTTTTTTCCAGATTGCGCAATTGGCAATAGGACAGCAGCACGGGCAGCAGGACCAGGTCGGTCAGGATCGTGATCGCGACGCCCACCGTGGCGGTGATCGCCAGCTCGTAGATGATCTGGATCGGGATGATGAGGATGGTCGCAAAGCCGATGCAGCCGGCGATCAGCGCGACCGAGCCAGGCACCAGCAACATGCGGAACGCGAGGCGCGCCGCGGTATGCGCGTCGACGCCGCGGCGCTGGCTGAGTTCCTCGACCGTGCCTTCTTCGAGACCGCCGAAGAAGATCTCGCCGCGGAAGCGGTTGATCATCTGCTCGCCGTGACTGACCGCGATCGCAAAGATCAGGAACGGCGTCAGCATGTTCATCGGATCGATGCCGAAGCCCAGCAGCTTCAACGCACCGAGCATCCACAGCACGGCGATCAGCGCGCAGAACACCGTCAGCGTCGCGAGCTTCACCGACGAGGAATACAGGAACAGCAGGATCCAGGTGAAGGCGATGGTCAGGAAGAAGAAGATGATGACCGAGCGCGCGCCGTCGCTGATGTCGCCGACCATCTTGGCGAAGCCGATGATGTGCACGCTGGTGGCATCGTTCTCGTATTTGGCCCGGATACCTTCGAGCTGGCTGGCGACTTTCTGGTAGTCGAGCTTGACCTGCCCTTCGCCGCCTTCGGGCACGAGTTCGGCCCAGACCATCGCACCGGAGAAATCCTTGGCGACGAGACGGCCGACGATGTTGGCCTTTTCGATGTTGGCCTTGATCGTGGCGAACTGTTCGCTGGTCGCCTCGAAGCCTTCGACGCTGGGAGTGAATTCCTGCGGGATGACGTTGCCGCCGGCGAAACCGTCCTCGACCACTTCGACGAAGCGCACGTTCGGCGTGAAGATCGAGCGGATGCGCGCCTCATCGACATTCTCGATGGTCTTCACGTCCTGCGTGATCTTCTCCATCGTCTGCATGAACGGCTGGCTGAACATGTCGCCGTTCTTGGCCATGACCGCGATGAGGATGCGGTTGGCGCCACCGAACTCCTTCTCGTAGTCGAGAAAGGTCTTCATGTATTCGTGCTTGAGCGGGATCTGCTTCTTGAAACCGGCATCGACGCGCAGCTGCGCGCCGAACCAGCCCATCGCGATCGTGATCAGCGCGAACAGCACCAGCACGACGGTGCGGTTGCCGAACACGGCCCGCTCGGCGAAGCGGTGGAATGCGCTGGGATTGTCTACCGCCTTGATCGAACCCGCCATGTCGTCCCCTCGTGCTCTGCTGGCCGCTGCGGCATCGGCGGCGGCTGGAATTTCTGGAATGCTTTACTTGTGTGACTTTCCCGATCCCGCCGATTCAGCGCGGCTGGTAGCGCGCGACGCCGTTCTCGCCAGCGACGAGGAACGCGCTGCCGCCTTCGATCGGCAGCACCGCGGCCAGCGCACCGGCCGGATCGATCGCGCCGGCGCGCAGCGGTTCGGTCGCGCTGCGGCGCACGAGCACGAGCCCGTTCGCGCCGACCAGCGCCACGCCGCCGCCAGTCAGCCGCACGCCGCCGAGCAGGCTCAGTTCGGTCGCGGTCGGCAGTTCCCGCCAGGTATCGCCGAGGTTGTCGGTTTCGAACGCATGGCCACGCAGGCCGAACACGATGGCGCGCTGTCCTTCGAAACCGATCGCGCCGAACATGGAACCGTCATAGGGCAGTTTCATGCGCTGCCAGTTGGCGCCGTTGTCGCGCGAACGCAGCAGGCTGCCGCGTTCGCCGGCGATCAGCAGCGAGCCGTCGCTGGTCCGCGCGATCGCATTGAAGTGCGGCTCGCTTTCGTCTTCGATCTTCAGTTCCTCGCGCGAGAATGTCCATTTCTCGCCCGGTGCCGCGGCAGTCGCCACGGGCGCGGCGTCGGCGAGGATCTGGCGTTCGTTCCAGGTCGCGCCGCCGTCGCTGGTTTCGAGGAACAGGCTGTAGGCACCGACGGCAATGCCGCGGTTCTCGTCGAGGAACAGCACGTCGAGCAGCGGCGCGCCGTGGCGTGCACTGCTGCCGCCTGCATCGGTTGGCGGCAGCCACGGATCGCGGCGCTGCACCTTCCAGTGTTCGCCGGCATCGTCGCTCGCGAGGATCACGCCGTCGCCGCCGACGGCCCAGACCTTGCTGCCGACCGCACTGAGCGCCGTCAGCGTCGCGCGCGTCGGCACATCGGCGACCTGGCGCCAGTTGCTGCGGTCGTCGGACAGGATGATCGCGCCGCGCTCACCGATCGCGATCGCGCGATTGCCGGATTCGACGAGGTCCAGCAGCAGCGACTGGGTGACCAGCGGCATCATTTCCGCGGCACTGTTGACGGGCTCGGGCCAGGCCACGGCCGGTGCAGCCTTGGCCGGTGGCGCTGCCGCCGGCGCGCTTGCCGTGGCCGCTGCGGGTTCGGCCGCAGGAGCGGCGGCGCTGCCAGCGGAAGCGGCTTCGGCGGGCGGCGGCGGTGCGCTTGACTCCTGCGCCAGGGCCAGGCCGCTGACGAACAGCGACGACACCAGGGCGCGGCGCCAGAGCGACAGCGCGGTCTTCGATTCGTGTTGGTGCAAACGTCCCATCAGCCAGCCCCTCGCAGTCTGTAGGCAAGGACCGCCCCGGTCCCTGTCCGGCTGACGCAGGCGGTACCTGCGCCGGTTCGATTCGTTGTTTCCCGGGCAACACACAAGGCAGTAGTTCGCGGCACTTGTGTCTGGCGCTTTTCGCACGCTCCCCGCAGCGGCCTCACCTTAGCGCAATCGCGGGCCGTCGCGGAATGGTCGCGTGCGGACTTCCCGTGGCGGCTGCGCCGCTTTCGCAAAACTTTTCCAGGCTTGTGCGGCATCGCGGTTGTCGCGCGGGAAATATTCCTTCGCGCATTTGCATTGCAGCATGCGCGACACGGCTGCTCCGCTGCGCAACGGCCCTGCACGCAGCCTTTGCAACGCGCAGATCCAAAACGCGATCAGCCGCCCCGAAAACGGCAGCGGCTGATGCAGGAACCGCGATGTCCGGCCACTTCCCGGTAAGCTGAAAACCCGCTCCGATTTTGGAGCCCCCTTGAGTCAAGGGGGTAAAGAGCGATCGCTTAGAACCGCAGGTTCTGATCACTCTGAACGCCCAACGGGCCGGGCGGGGGGCGGGGGGGGTGATAACGAAACTAGGAGTCGGGGGTGATTTGGGGGGCT
>NZ_JAVTWC010000122.1:0-155554 GCF_032229445.1 Tahibacter sp. | reverse complement strand
CGCTCAGAACCACAGGTTCTGATCACTCTGAACGCCCAACGGGCCGGGCGGACAAATGCCTGCGGAGCAGGCATTTGGCGGGGTTGTGAGGATCTGGTTTAGGTCACAAGAGCAACACTCCCGAAACTTGCCTGGTCCGTGAAGGAGACTGCCGCAGCGCCAGGCGCAGGCGCAAATCCTTGCGCCGCGGCTATACCTGATGTCTGATCCGGTATCGCATTGTTATACCCGAGGCCGAAGCATGAGCGCCGGACAGACCCTGGTGCGCAATATCCGCAGCGTATTGCGCCAGCGCGGCATTACCTACAAGCAGCTTGCGCTGCTGCTGGATCTCAGCGAGCCGACGATCAAGCGCGACCTCAGCCGCGGGGATTTCTCCCTGGGCCGGCTCGACCGCATCTGCGAGGTGCTGGAACTGAGCCTGTCCGATCTCGTCGATGGCGGCCAGGCAAGCGCGAGCCTGCAGGAGCTCAGCGAAGCGCAGGAGCGCGCCCTCGTGCGCGATCCGCATTTGCTGTTGCTGACCTATCTGCTCGTCAACGACTGGAAATTCGGCGAGATCACCGCGACTTATGAGTTCGACGAGACCCGTCTGGTCAGCCTGCTGCTGCGGCTCGACGAGCTGGGCATCGTCGACTACCGCCCGCCGCGGCGCGTCAAGAAGCTGACCGCGCGCAATTTCGCCTGGCGCCGGGACGGGCCAGTGCACGAGTTCTTCCTCGCGCGCGTCGCCGGCGAATTCCTGCGCGGTTCGTTCGATGGCATCGGCGACGAGTTACGGTTCCTCAGCGGCATGCTGTCGATGGGTTCGCGCACGCGCATGAAGACCGCGATGGTGCGGCTGGCGCAGGAATTCGACGAACTGGCGCGCCAGGATGCGCGCCTGCCGCTGGTCGACCGCGACGGTTTCAGCCTGATGCTGGGATTGCGCCAATGGGAGTTTTCCGAGTTCACGCGCCTTCGACGCGCGCGAAAGTCATGATGACAATCATCGCGCCGCCGCCGGACGCGGCTGGTGGCCTGTCATGGATGAACGGTAGAGAGCTGTTATCGATTCGTCCGTTGCCGACCACCTGGACGCGGGCTATGCCAGAATCTCGCGGGCGCAGCGCGCCTGCACCGTATGTACGCCGCTTCAGGAAATCATGGATATGAAAACGACACTTCGCTGCTTGCCTGCCCTGTTGATCGCCGCGCTGGCAGCTCCGCTCGCCCACGCCGAAAAGCCGATGGCCCTCGACCGCATCTATTTTTCCGTCGGCGCCTACCAGGCCGACAGTGATGCGGATGCGCGCATCGACGGCGCCAACGGCCTCGTCGGCAGCGACGTCAACTTCGAGGACGATTTCGGCCTGACCGAGAACCGCACAGTTGGTCGCGCACGTTTTGGCTTCCTCGTCGGCGACAGTCAAGGCATCGAAGTCGACGGTTATCGTTTCCACCGCAGCGCAAGCGAGACGCTGGACCGCACGATCAACTACGACGGCAGCACGTTCAACGTCAACGCGCAGGTCAAGGGCTCGCTCGACATGGACTTCGCGAGCGTCGCCTGGCGCTGGTGGATTCCGGCCGGCGAGCGCAGCGTCTGGGGCATCGGCCTCGGCGGCGGTTTCTACCGCGTCGCGGGTGAACTCAGCGGGCAGGGTTCGCTCAACGGCAACACGCAGCAGCTCACCCTGCGCGAAAGCGCTTCTGCCTGGGCGCCGCTGGTCGAACTCGGCTGGCGTCACGCCTTCAGCGAGAACGCACGTCTCTACGCCGACATTTCCGGCGTGCGCAAGAACAGCGGCTCGCTGACCGGCCATATCTACAACCTGTCGGCGGGCTTCGAATATTTCCCCTGGCAGCATCTGGGCTTCGGCGCCGAATACGGCTGGCAGCGCATCAAGATCGAAGCCGAAAAGCGCGATTTCGACGGCGAGCTCAATATCCGCCTGAGCGGGCCTTCGGTGTTCATCAAGGCGCGCTATTGAGGGCAGAAATGGAGGGGAGCGTAGAAAGGGGCGAGCGAGCCACGGGCGCGTCTTTCTACTTTTTCACGCTTTCCTCGCTTCTCCCCACGCCCTACTGATTTCCGCTCGCGCATTCGCGGCCGAGATCGCCGGTGATCCGTAGCTGTGTCGGCGGCGTGAGGAATTCCAGGCGGCGCTGAATGGCGGGCGTCATCCAGACGGTGCCGTCCTCGCCGACCAGTACGACGCAGGCGACGCCGAGTGAACGCGCGATGCGCTCCAGATCGGCCGGTCCGGCCACCATCAGTACGGTCGATGCGACGTCGGCGGTGACGGCGTCGCCATGGATGACGCTGACCGCGGCCACACCGCGTGCCGGCTGTCCGGTGCGCGGATCCAGCACATGGCCCCAGCGCTGGCCGTCGGCTTCGCGGAACTTGTTGTAGTTGCCCGAGGAAAACAGCGCCTCGTGGCCGCGCAGTTCGGCGCCCGCGAGCGTTTCATGCTGTGGTGAGCGGATGCCCACGCGCCAGGGGCGATCGACTGCATGTCCGAGCGCGAGCACGTCACCGCCGACGTTGATCAGCGCATTGGCGATGCCGCGTTCGCGCAGCAATGCGGCGATCTGTTCGGCGGCATAACCTTCGGCCAGGCCGTTGAGGTCGAGCTGTATCGCGCGGTTGCGCGAGGCGACGGTGCCGTCTTGGGCCACGACCAGGTCATCCATGCGTGGCTGTGTGGCCAGCGTCGCGGCGATGTTCTGCGCCGGCGGCGGCGGCGCGGTGATCGGATAGTCTCCGGTGTGAAAGCCCCACAGGTCGACGAGACTGCCGATGGCCGGGTTGAACAGTCCGTCGCTGGCGACATAGGCCTGCTGTGCCTGGCGCAGCAGCCCGCTGAGTTCTGCCGAGGTCTGGTAGGGCTGGCCCTGGGCGATGGCCGCGTTGAGGCGCATCAGGTCGCTCATTTCCCACGGATGCCACGCACGCTGGTCGCGTTGCAGCAGTTCACCGATCGCGCCGAAGGCGGCAGCGGCATCGGCTTCGGACGCTCCGCGCAGCTCGACTTCGGTCAGCCCACCGAAGATCACGAAGCTGGCCTTGCGCGGCGCGTCGGCCTGTTGCTGGCGGTAGAGCCAGACCGCGCCCAGGAGCAGCGTCGCGGTGAGCGCCGCGAAAAGCAGATGGCGCTGCATGCCCCGGCTATTCCCAGTGTTGCCGGCCGCGATCCAGCCAGCCTTGTACCAGGGCGTGATCTTCCGGGCTCAGGTCGATGAAGCGCAGGCCGATCCAGTGTTGGCCCGGCACGGCGGCCTGCTCCGTCCACTGTTCATGCATGCCGATCTCGACGTGCTGCAGCTTGCCGCGTTCGTCCGGCAACTGGAACGAGAACTGGTACAGCGCGTCTTCGCGTGCCGGGCGATGGCTGGCGAGCATCATGCCGTCGATCGACAGGTTGACGATCTGCCCGGCCGCTTCGCCGGTGATCGCATTGGTGACCTGGATGACTTCCTCGGCGCGGCGGCGCGGCGCCCGGCGGTGTTCGACCATGGCGGGTTCCCTCAGGTGGCGGACTGTGGCGCGGGCTTGCCCGAGAATTGCTTGAGCGTGCCGACGATGGCGCCCCAGGCGCGGTCGATCAGCGAATCGCGCTCCTCGGTGACGATGCGCGCCTGCTTGCGGACGATGTCTCGCGCCAGCTGCTGCAGCGTACGTTCCTCGGTGCGCGCACCGCGCTGGTTCACGAACAGGCAGCGCCCGGTCAGCGTCGAGAACCAGGACAGCTTGCGCCGCACGGTCTCACCCTGCTGGTTGAGCACGAACTCGAACCAGGTGCCGTACGGCACGGTCTTGAGGCGTTCGAGGGTCTGGCGTTCTTCTGCGTTGAGGATCAGCGGCTCGCCAGCGCCCGGTGGCGCCGAATTGACGGGCGAACCGGATCGCGCGGATTCGGCCGCAGCGACGGTGGTGGCCGCTGTGGTCGCCGCGGCCGACGGCTGGGTCTCTTCACCGAGGCGGGTCTTGGCCTTGAGTCTGAGGGCGAGCTCGGTGCGGGTTGCGGTGCTGTCGTCCTTCGGTGTTTCACTGTCACCGAGTAGCTGCAGCAGCATGCCCTGCACTTCGTCGGGGTGGAAACCGACCTGGCTCAGTCCCTGCTCGATGTCGCCGCGCAGCCCGGTGGTATACGCAGTTGGCCCGGCGACGAGCTGATCGACCACGCCGATGCGGCGCCGGTAGGCGTCGGATTCCTCGCCCTGGCGCAGGATGGTCAGCGCGAGCACGTCGGTCCAGGCCTGTTCCAGCAGGGCGCGTACGAGCCGCTGGACTTTCCTGTCCTGCAGTCGCTCGGCGACAGCCTGCACCGCGCGTCCGCGCGCGAGGTCCAGGCGCTCGCGGCCCTTGGCTGCATCGACATGGCGGCGCTCGGCCACTTCGGCCTTGCGCGCCAGCGTGCCCATGTGGCGGCTGAGGTCGGTCAGCAGCTCGTCGAACAGTTCGTCGCGGCCGTCGAACTCGGCGCCGACGCGGTCGACCACGAGTTGCATCTTCTCGACGAGCAGGCGGTCGGTTTCGCCTTCGCTCTCGTCGATCCAGTACTGGCCGGTCTCCGCGACCGCGTTGAGCAGCTGCCGTGCCGGATGGCTGCGGCGGGTGAAAAAGCTCTTGTCGCGCAGCGCCACGCGCAGCACCGGCACCTGCAGTTTGGTCAGCAGCGACTGGGTCGCACTGGTCGGGCGCATGTCCTTGGCGATGAAATCGAACAGCATGCCGACGAGATCGAGGGTGTCGGTGTCGACCTCGCTGAGCTGTGGCGGACGGCCGTCCGGCGTGAACTGGCGCAGCTGGTTGAGCAGATCCTGTTTCAGGTGCGCGATGTTGCGCTGGACCAGGCGACCGCCGAGCACCATCGGCGCGGCAGGCTTGGTCTGCAGGCTGCCGAGCACCGACTGCAGGTCTTCGTTGCTGGCTACGTAGTCCGACAGCGCGGCGGCGTTGACGGGTATCTGCCCACGCACCTCGCGTCGTCCGGCCAGCAGTTCGCGCAAGGTTTGGAACAGCTGCGAGTCGCGGGCGTCCTCGGCGGGCGGCGCACTGGCCGCAAGGCGCGATGCGGTATCCGCCGCAGGTGCGAGCGCGGCGGGCGTCGATGCGGTGCGTGGCGGTGTCGGCTTGGCAGCGGCAGGTGCATCGGCCTGGCTCGGCGGCGGCGTGGTGCCACCGAAGCGCGAGGCGGCCTGCAGATGGCGCAGGATGCGCTTTTCGATCAGATAGTCGTTGACCGCACCGAACAGGATGCCGGCTTCGACCATGCCGAGGCGATCGAACTGGCGGTACAGCAGCAGGCGATGGTCGATCGCGATGCCCAGGCAGGCAGTGGCATAGCGCAGCGCCTGGCAGATCTGGTGCGGACCGATCGGGAGGCTTTCGGCATCGAGCGCCGGCGCGCCCGCGAGGACGCCGAAACGATGGCCCAGCGCGTAGAGCAACTGGCTGTGGCGGATCTCGGCCTTGGTCGCTATTTCCTGCAGCGCGATGCTTTCCTCGAGATCGCGCGTCTCGACCAGGGCGAGCTCCTGGAAGCGCCGGGCCGGCGGCGCGGTGCTGATGACCTGCTTGCCGTCGAACTGCGCCAGCGCCGATTCGAGCGACAGCATGAAGCGCGGCGCGACATCGGCGCGGCCGCGCTTGACCTCGCGCAGCGACTCGAAGACGGCGTGCTGTTCATTGCTGCTGCGGGCCTTCTCGGCAAGTTTGAACAGCTGCTGCTCGTGCTCGTTCAGCGCCATCGACAGCCAACGTTCGAGCATGCCGCCGGCCAGCGACAGCACGCCCTCGAGCAACGAACGGACGCGTGGCGCCAGCACCTGCCGCGAGCCGAGGCTGATCAGCCGCACTTCACCATTCGGTCGTGGCACGGGTGCCGCATCCGTGAATTGCATAGCGGGTCCCTGATTCCCCCCAATGCCTGGATTGTATGCTCGGCTTCGTCGCGCCAGCCATAGCGGGAATGCCTATGAAGCACGCGCGAAATCCCTGCTCAGTCGTGGTCGCGGCGCGTGCTGACGCCGATCAGCTCATCCTGGGCATCGACGCGTACGCTGACCGAAATCGGTTTGCAGCACACCGCGCAGTCTTCGGTGTAGTCCTGATCGCCGCCGGACAGGTCGATGCTGGAGTCGAAGGACTCGCCGCAGTACGGGCAGTGCAGCTGGATGAATTCGAGCATCGGAACCTCGGGGTGGAAACAGTGAACAAGCGTGTCAGGGCAGGAACAGGCCGATCACGTCGTTGAGGAATCGCTTGCCCAGATCGGTCGGCCGTACCCGGTCGGCGTCGCTGACCAGCCATCCGCGTCGCTGCGCCTCGGCCATCGGACCGGCGATCTGCGCGTCGTCCAGGCCGGTGCGCGCGGCGAACAGGTTGCGCGGGTAGCCGTGCTCCAGGCGCAGCGCGTTGAGCATGAACTCGAACGGCAGCTGTTCGCCCGCGATCGGATCGTCGCCGCCGATGCCGCGTGGCGTGCCGGCGTGCACCAGGTAGGCATTTGGTGCACGCACTTTCCAGCGCCGCCGCGGCGCGGCGGCGGAGCCGCCGAGCTTGGCGTGGGCGCCGGCGCCGATGCCGAGATAGTCGCCAAATTGCCAATAGTTCACATTGTGCGCGCTGCGGAAGCCGGGTCGCGCATAGGCCGAGGTCTCATAGTGGTCGTAGCCCGCCGTGGCCAGGCGCTGCTGACAGGCTTCCTGCATGTCCCAGGCGAGATCGTCGTCGGGCAGTGGCGGCGGTCTGCGTGCGAACGCGGTGTTCGGTTCGAGCGTCAGCTGGTAGTGCGAGATGTGGGTCGGAGCCAGCGCCAGCGCCTGCTCGACGTCGGCCAGCGCCTGCGCCAGGTCCTGCTGCGGCAGCGCGTACATCAGGTCCAGGTTGAAGTTGTCGTAGCCGGCGGCGCGACCGAGCCGCACGGCCTGACGGACTTCGTCCGCGCTGTGGATGCGTCCGAGCGCGGCGAGCTTGCGGTCGTCGAAGCTCTGCACGCCAAAGCTCAGGCGATTCACGCCGGTGCGCCGGTAGTCTTCGAAGCGGCCGTGTTCGACGGTGCCGGGGTTGGTTTCCAACGTGATCTCGGCGTCGTCGGCGAAGTCAAGCCGCTGTCGCGCGCCGTCGAGGATGGCGCCGATCGCCGGAGCCGAGAACAGGCTCGGCGTGCCACCGCCAAAAAACACGCTGACGACGGAGCGGCCGGCCAGCACCTCGCCGTAGTCGCGCAGATCCTGATCGAGGTCGGCCATCAACGCGGACACGTAGGCGCTCTCGGGCAGGCCAGCGGGTGCGGTATGCGAATTGAAATCGCAGTACGGGCATTTGCGCACGCACCACGGAATGTGCACATAGAGCGCGAGTGGCGATGCGCTCACGGCTTGGTGTGCGTGCGCCGCAGTTCGCGCCGCAGGCCTGCCATCAGCGCGGCGACGGCCTGGCCGCGATGGCTGCGCCGGTTCTTTTCGACGGGTTGCAGGTCCGCGGCGGAACCGGCGAAGCCGTGGGGCTGGAACAGCGGGTCGTAGCCGAAGCCACCATCGCCCTGTGGCCGGCTCAGCACGCGGCCAGCCCAGCGGCCTTCGGCAAGGAGCGGCGACGGATCCTCGGCGTGGCGCAGCAGCACGAGGCAGCAGTAGAAGTACGCGCCGCGCCGCGTTTCAGGCAGCTCGCCGAGGTCGGCCAGCAGCCGCGCGTTGTTGGCCGCGTCGTCGCCGTGACGTCCGGCGTAGCGTGCCGAATACAGGCCCGGTGCGCCGGCCAGCGCATCGACACAGAGGCCGGAATCATCGGCCAGCGCCGGCAGGCCGGTCACGCGGGCCGCGTGGCGCGCCTTGATGAGCGCGTTTTCCACAAAACTGAGGCCGCTCTCGTCCGCGTCGCCGACGCCGAGCGAGCCCTGCGCCACGACTTCGAGTTCCAACGCCGCGAGCATCTCGCCCAGCTCGGCCAGTTTGCCGCGGTTGCCGCTGGCCAGGACGATGGTCTTCACCGTCGGCTTCAGCCCGCCAGCGCTGCGCGTTGCGCCGCGATGAGTTCGGTGACGCCCTTGCCGGCGAGCGCCAGCATCTGTTGCAGCTCGTCGCTGCGGAAGGCGTGGCCTTCGGCCGTGCCCTGCAACTCGATGAAGCCACCACCGTCGTTCATGACGACGTTCATGTCGGTGTCACAGCCGGAGTCCTCGACATAGTCCAGGTCCAGCACCGGTACGCCCTTGACGATGCCGACCGACACGGCGGCGATGGCGCCGAAGACGGGGTCCTTCTTTATCAGGCGCCGCGCCTGCAGCGAGCGTATCGCGTCGACGAGCGCGACGTAGGCGCCGGTGATCGCGGCGCAGCGCGTGCCACCGTCGGCCTGCAGCACGTCGCAATCCAGCGTGATGGTGCGTTCACCGAGGGCGTTGCGATCGACGCAGGCGCGTAGGCTGCGCCCGATCAGGCGCTGGATTTCCATAGTGCGGCCGCCCTGACCGCCGCGCGCCGCTTCGCGCTGAGTGCGCTCCTTGGTCGCCCGCGGCAGCATGCCGTATTCGGCCGTGATCCAGCCTTCGCCCTTGCCACGAAGGAATGGCGGGACTTTTTCCTCGACGCTGGCAGTGCACAGCACGCGCGTATTGCCGCAGGAGATCAACACGGAACCTTCCGCGTGGCAGGTATAGCGGCGCTGCAGGGTGAGCGGGCGCAGCTGGTCGGACGCGCGACCATCGGGGCGCAGAACTGGGGTCATGGGCGGGAACTTGGGGAAAGCGGGCGGCGAGTTTACCATTGCGGCCCTTTTCCCGACCGGGACCGACATGATCCGTAGCATGACCGCGTACGCCAGCGCCGAGAGCGTCACCCCGCTGGGTTTGTTGTCGTGCGAGCTGCGCTCGGTCAACCACCGCTACCTCGAGCTCAGCCCGCGCCTGCCGGAAGAATTGCGCACCGTGGAGTCTCAGCTGCGCGAACGCGTCGCGGCCAAGCTCACCCGCGGCAAGGTCGACCTCGGGATGCGCCTGCGCAGCAACGGTTCGGCGGCGACAGGGCTGCAATTGAACGAAGCCCTGCTGGCGCAGTTGCAAGAGGCGGCCACGCGTCTGGCGCCGCGTTTTCCGGGTCTGAGCACGGATTTCGTCGGCCTGCTTGGTATCGACGGCGTGATGGTCAAGCCCGAAGTGGACCAGACCGAACTGCAGACCGCCGCGCTGGCGCTGCTGGATGAGGCGCTGGACGACATGGTCGCGACGCGGCTGCGCGAAGGCGAGCGACTCGCCGGATTCATCGCCGAGCGCCTCGACGGCATCGCCGCCGCAGTCGCCCAGGTACGCGGCTGGCTGCCGGAGATCCGTGTCGCGCTGCGCCAGAAGCTCGAGACCAAGCTCGCCGATTTCCGCCAGGGCACGGATCAGACCCGGCTGGAGCAGGAACTGGTGCTGCAGCTGTCGCGTATCGACGTGGACGAGGAACTGGACCGCCTCACAGCCCATCTGGCCGAGGCGCGGCGCATCCTCAAGCTCAACGATGCGAACGGTCGCCGACTCGATTTTCTCATGCAGGAGTTCAATCGCGAAGCCAATACGCTGGGCTCCAAGTCGGTCGACCAGCGCACGACCCAGGCCGCTGTCGAGCTCAAGGTGCTGATCGAGCAGATGCGTGAGCAAGTCCAGAACATCGAGTAGATGACCATGCCCGGCACCTTGTTCATCGTCGCCGCCCCTTCCGGCGCAGGCAAGTCCAGCCTGGTCAATGCGCTGCTCGAGCGCGAGCCCGGCATCGTGCTGTCCATCTCGCATACGACGCGGCAGCCGCGGCCGACCGACAAGGACGGCGTGCACTATCACTTCGTCAAACGCGCCGAGTTCGAGCTTCTGATCGAGAAAGATGCGTTTCTCGAGCACGCGGAGGTTTTTGGCAATCTCTACGGTACCTCGCGCGCGACGGTCGCCGAACGATTCGCCGCGGGACGCGACGTGTTGCTGGAGATCGACTGGCAGGGCGCGCAGCAGGTGCGCCAGAAACTGCCCTGCGTCAGCATCTTCATCCTGCCGCCTTCGCGTGAGGAACTTCTGCGGCGCCTGCGCACGCGCGGCTCCGACAGCGAGGCGGTGATATCGCGACGCACCGCCGAGGCGCGCGTCGAGATGGCCCATTGCCGCGAATTCGATTACATCATCGTGAATGACGATTTCGCGACGGCCCTGGCCGAGCTGCGCGCGATCGTGACCAGCCAGCGCCTGCGCTGCGACAAGCAACTGGCACGGCATGAGGCGCAGATCGCGGACCTTCTGAAACCGGACTGAACGTGCGCGCTTCCGCCGGCGCCGGGCATGGCTTAAGGTAGCCGGGGTTTGCGCTGCGAATCCTCGGGTTTCTCTGCTTGCTTCATCCCCCCCCACTATCCCGGCGCCACCGATGAGTGCAGTTTCCACATCGCATACAGATGCACTTGTTCGCATCCGGGGGCTGCGTACGCAGCTCGGATCCAAGATCATATTCGACGGCGTCGACCTGGACATCCCGCGCGGCAGGGTCACGGCCATCATGGGGCCTAGCGGCACCGGCAAGACCACCCTGCTGCGGCACATCACCGGCCAGCTCGTGCCGGATGCGGGTGAGATCCTCGTCGACGGCCATGATCTTGCAAAGCTCGACCGCAATGCGCTGTTCGATCTGCGTGAGCGCATCGGGTATCTGTTCCAGAACTCCGCCCTGCTGACCGATTTCAGCGTCTTCGAGAACGTCGCGTTCCCACTGCGCCAGCATGCGCGGCTGCCGGAAGAGCTCATCCGCAACATCGTGCTGACGAAACTGCAGGCCGTCGGCCTGCGCGGTGCGGCGGAGCTGATGCCAGCAGAACTGTCCGGCGGTATGGCGCGTCGCGTCGCACTGGCCAGGGCCATCGTGCGCGATCCGACGCTGCTGATCTACGACGAGCCCTTCGTTGGCCTCGATCCGATTGCCCTGAACCAGGTGGTCAAGCTCATTCGCGTGCTCAACGAAACGCTGGGGCTCACCAGCATCGTCGTCGCACACGAGCTGTCCGCGATCAGCCGCGTTTCCGACGAGATCTATCTGCTCGCCGCCGGGCGCGTGGCTGCGCACGGTACGCCGCAGGAACTCGTGCGTGGCGCCAGCGACTGGACCCGCCAGTTCTTCGGCGGCGAAGCCGACGGCCCGGTCCCGTTCCACTATCCGGCGCGCGACTATGCCGCCGACCTCGGCTTTGCGCAGGTGCGCCCATGAGCGAAAAACGCGACCGCGGCAGCCGGCTTGGCGATGGACTCGCCCAGGTGGGTGCGCTCGGCCTGTTCCTGCTGCAGGTGCTCGCCGCGATCCCGCGCAGCTTGCGCTATTTCGCCGAGACCGTACGCCAGATCTTCTTCGTCGGCGCGATGAGCCTCGTCATCATCATCACCTGCGGCCTGTTCATCGGCCTGGTGCTGGGCCTGCAGCTGTACGAAGTGCTGTCGCGCTTTGGTAGCACCGCGTCGGTCGGAACGGTGGTCGCGATCGCACTGTACCGCGAGCTGGGTCCGGTCATCACTGCGCTGCTGTTCGCCGGCCGCGCCGGAACCTCGATCACGGCCGAGATCGGCCTGATGCGCGCCACCGACCAGCTCGCAGCCATGGAGATGATGGCGGTAGACCCGATGGCCTACGTCGTAGCGCCGCGCTTTCTCGCCGGCATCATCGCAATGCCATTGCTGGCCTGCATCTTCAATGCACTGGCGATCTTCGGATCGCATCTGGTCGCGGTGAGCTGGCTCGGGCTCGACAATGGCACGTTCTGGTCGAACATGACCGGCGCCGTCGATGTCTGGACCGACGTCATGAACGGTGTGTGGAAGAGTGCCGTGTTCGGTGCCGTCGTCACGCTCGTCGCCACGTTCCAGGGCTATACCACTGCGCCGACCAGCGAAGGCGTTGCCTACGCGACCACACGTACTGTGGTCTATTCCTCGATTCTTACTCTCGTCATCGATTTCCTGATGACGGCGTTCCTGATGTGATGCGGCGCGAGTGATGCCATGACCCAACGACGTTCCCACCAGATCGGTACCGGCCTGTTCATCCTGCTGGGCTTTACCGCGCTCGGCTACCTGGCGACCCAGACGACGAGCCTCGCAAACTATCGCCAGGGGCCGACCTACGCGCTGAAGGCGCGCTTCACCAACATCGGCCAGCTCAAATTGCGCGCGCCTGTGAAGGTTGCTGGCGTGCGCATTGGCAGCGTGAGCGACATCCAGCTTGAGCCCGACCGCCTCGAAGCGCTCGTGACCCTGGCGGTCGACAGGCGATTCAACCAGCTACCCGACGATTCGGCCGCGTCTGTGTTCACCAGTGGTTTATTGGGCGATCAGTACGTTGCGCTGAAGCCGGGCGGCTCGCCGGACATGTTCAAGGACGGCGACGAGATCATCCTCACGCAAAGCTCGGTACAGCTTGAAGAGCTGATCGGCAAATACCTCGTCGGCAGTGGCGATAGTCCCGCCAGGAAGCCTGAAGATGCCAAGCCTGCCGACCCCGCGACCGCTACCCCTGATCCTGCGACCCATTGAGGCTAGATCCATGAGTGTAATCCGCAAACTGCTGCCGCTACTGGCCGTGCTGCTACTCGCTGCCGTGCCGACCGTGCAGGCAGCGCCGGCCGACCCGAATGGAGTCGTGCAGGGCATCGCCGACGATCTCGGCAAGGCGCTCGAAGGACGCAAGGATGAGTTGAGCAGCGACCGCGACAAGCTGATCAAGCTCATCGACGGCATCGTGCTGCCGCACTTCGACATCGACTACGCGTCTATCCTCGTCCTCGGCCAGAACGCCCGCAGTGCGACGCCAGAGCAGCGTACGCGCTTCGCCAAGGCGTTTTACAACTCCATTGCCCACCGCTACGCGGAAGGCCTGCTCAACTACACGCGTGGCCGCATCGACATCGCGCCCTACAAGGGTGAGCTCAACGAGAAGCGCTCGCTGGTGCGCACCGAAGTCATTCTCGACGACGGCAAACGCGTGCCGGTCGACTATGCGTTCCGCAAGACCAAGGGCGGCGACTGGAAAGCCTACGACGTGATCATCGAAGGCATTTCCTACGTGACCAACTACCGCAACCAGGTGTCGGCCGAGATTGCGAAAACCAGCCTCGACCAACTGATCACGCGCCTGGAAACCCAGGGCGAAAAGGCGCTGGAAAGCCTGGAAAAGACGACCAGGCAATGACGACTGCCGCGCAATTGACGGTCTCGTCACCGGCGCCGGGCATCCTTGCGATGTCTGGCGCGCTCGTGTTCGCAACCGCCGCGAAGGCACTGGCCGACGCGCGGCCGGCTGTCGCTCGTGACGAGGTGACTACGCTGGATCTCGCTGGCGTGACCGCCAGCGACAGCGCGGGACTTGCAGTATTGCTCGCGCTGCGCCGCGCCGCGCAGGCGCGTGGCGTGACGATGGCCATAACGTCGGTGCCAGCCACCTTGCTCGCGTTGGCGCAATTGGGCGAAGTGGAAGACTTGCTCGGTATCCGCGCCTGACGCAGGCGCTGAACGCCGCCGTTCAGCCCTGCCGCAATGTGCCTTCGTCGTCTGTCGCAGACTTGTCGCCGTCCGGCGGCAGCGGCTTATTGATGCTGCGCTGCTCCTCGAGCAGTTCTTCCGGATCGAAGTCCTCGCCGACGCCCTGCAACTGTTCGATCACCTCGACCGGCGGGTTGCCGTCATAGATCTGGTAGACACGTTGCTGACGATACGCGTCGCGGTAGAACACGTAGGGGTCGTAAACGCCTTCCAGCAGGCCTTCGGCTTCGATGCCGCGGGAGCGCAGGGTGACCAGGAACAGCCAGCTCGGCATGTATTGGGCCTGGAACCGCAGGTCGCGGTCTCTGGCATACAGCGCCAACGGATCGAAGAAGCGGTCGACGGGGAAGCGGAACACATCGCGCGCCGTGGTTGAGCCGAGCAGCGGCAGCACCATGTAAGGGCCATCGGGTACGCCCCATTTCGCGAGCGTGGTGCCGAAGTCCTGTTCCTGCAGCTTCAGACCCATCTGGCTGGCCGGATCGAAAAAGCCGACAAGGCCCAGCGTGGTATTGACGAGGAAACGGCCAGTGCTGCGGGTGAAATCCTTGGGACGGCCCTGCAGCAGGTTGTTGACCATCGTGATCGGCATGCGCACATTGCTGAAGAAGTTGCTCAGCACACGGCGCATGTTGGGGGTCGTGATCTTGCGGTAGCCCACCGCGACGGGCCGGATCACGGCGCGATCGGCGGCGTCATTGAACGCATAGGCCTTGCGGTTGAAGCGTTCCCAGGGATCGTCGCTACGCGGTTTGGCGATGGTGCAGCCCGCCAGCAGGACGCTGAAGGCGACCAGGATCAGGTTCTTCAGCGGCTTCCAGCGCTTCGGGGATTGCATGCGTACGGCTTCCTGCGGCGAACGATCGGGCGACGTGAAGCCAATCTTTGCAGATTCAAGCTAGCTGCGGCACCGTCGACAGCCGTCTGAATCGCGGCGGTTCAGGCGGCCCGGTCCGGGCGCGAACCGCAAAGTTTACACCGCCGGCACCGGGATGGTCCAAGCCCCGTTTGCGCGGCGGCGGACCCGGCGGCTACAATGCCGGCATACAAGCGTCTGATTTTTTTGATTTTGAGGTTCACATGGCACGAGTAACCGTAGAAGACTGCCTGCAGGTCGTCGACAACCGCTTCGAACTGGTATTGATGGCGACCAAGCGTGCGCGCCAGCTGGCCAAGGGCGCGGATTCGCTGGTCAGCGGCGAGAACGACAAGCCGACCGTGCTCGCGCTGCGCGAGATCGCCGAAGGCAAGGTCGACAATGCCCTCATCGAACAGGTCGACAAGCTCGAGCGCGAACGCGCCGAGCGCGAAGCGCTGGAATGGGCTGCGGCCGAAGTCGACGACGACCTCAAGGGCGGCGGCGACGATTTGTAATACCTCTACCAACGGCTGGCGTCCTGCGCCAGCCTGACCCCCGGCGGAGTACCCCGTGGATACGGCCCTGGTCTCGCAGCAGGCGCCGGCGTTGAGCGATCCTCCCGCCTACGTTCGCGCGCTGGAAGAGAAGCTTCAGAGCTACCTGCCTCTCGCGCAGATCGCTCTGGTGCGCCGCGCCTACGAGGTCGGCGCTCACTCCCACCGTGAGCAGAAGCGCAAGAGCGGCGAACCCTACATCACGCATCCGGTCGCCGTGGCCTCGATCATGGCGGACCTGTGTCTCGACCACGAGACCATCATCGCAGCCATTCTTCACGACACGCTCGAAGACACGGATCTGACGCGGGCTGAACTGGCCGCGGAATTCGGCGAGCCGGTCGCGGAACTCGTCGACGGCGTGACCAAGCTCGACAAGCTGCATTTCAAGAGCCGCCAGGAAGCCGCCGCGGAAAGTTTCCGCAAGATGCTGCTGGCGATGGCGCGCGACCTGCGCGTGATCCTGATCAAGCTTGCCGATCGCCTGCACAACATGCGCACGCTCGGTGCGATGGAACCCGCGTCGCGCCGCCGCATCGCGCGCGAGACGCTGGAAATCTACGCGCCGATCGCGCAGCGCCTGGGCATGAACCGCTTCAAGGGTGAGCTGCAGGAGCTGGGCTTCCGCGCGATGTATCCGGATCGGCACCGGGTCATCGAAACGCGCATCAAGAGCGCGCTGGGCAACCGGCGCGAGGCGATGGCCAAGATCGAGTCGGCCATTGCCGCCCGGCTGGCTTCCGAAGGCATCGTCGCGCGCGTGGTCAGCCGCATCAAATCGCCGTTCAGCATCTACACCAAGATGCGCAACGAGCACAAATCATTCGTCCAGGTCATGGACGTCTACGGGTTCCGCGTCGTCACCGACAGCGTGATGCGCTGCTATCACGCGCTCGGTGCGGTGCACGGCCTGTACAAGCCGATGGATACGCGCTTCCGCGACTTCATCGCGATCCCGAAGGTCAACGGCTACCAGTCGTTGCATACCGTCGTGTTCGGCCCGTTCGGCGCGCCGATCGAAATCCAGATCCGCACCGAAGAAATGGATTCGGTTGCCGAGCGCGGCGTGGCCGCGCACTGGGCCTACAAGGCCGGCGGCGGTACGGGCAACGCGGCTCAGTCGCGTGCGCGCGAGTGGGTCGAAGGCCTCGTGGACAGTCAGTCGCGCACGGCCTCGTCGCTGGAATTCATCGAGAACGTCAAGGTCGACCTGTTTCCCGACGATGTATACCTGTTCACGCCGAAGGGTCGCATCCTCGCGCTGCCGCGCAACGCGACGGCGCTGGATTTCGCCTACGCCGTGCACAGTGAAGTCGGCCAGCACGCAGTGGCCGCGCGGGTTGAGAACAAACTCGCGCCGCTGCGCACGCGACTGGTCAGCGGACAGACCGTGGAGATCATCACCGCGCCGTCGGCACAGCCGCATCCGCAGTGGCTGGAGTGGGTGGTGTCGGCAAAGGCGCGCACCGCGATCCGCCACCACCTCAAGCGACTCCAGCACGAGGACGCGGTCGAGCTCGGCCATCGCATGCTCGACAGAGCGCTGGACCAGGTGGGCATCTCGCTCGAAGGCGTTCCGGGCGACGTGCTCGACCGCTATCTGGCCGAGCAGAAATTCCGTCGCCTCGAGGAGCTGCTTGCCGACATCGCGCTCGGCAACCGGGTCGCCGATCACGTCGCCACCCAGTTGCTGCGCCTGAAAGGCGGCAAGACGCGCCTGCGCGTCTCCCGCACGGCCGAAAGCATCCGGATCACCGGCGCGGAGCGCGGCGTGCTGACGTTTGCCAACTGCTGCCATCCGCTGCCCGGCGACGACATCATGGGATTCATGTCGGCTGGCAAGGGTGTCGTCGTGCACCGGCTCGAGTGCCCGAATGTGCAGGAATTCCGAAAATTGCCAGAGCGCTGCATCGCGATGGAATGGGATCGTGACGTCAGCGGCGACTACAAGTGCGAACTGCGTGTCGACATCCAGAACAAGCCCGGCGTGCTCGCGTCCGTCGCCGCAGCGATTGCCGAGAGCAATTCCAACATCGAGAACGTCGAGTACCAGGATCGCGGCGTGATGTCGGCGATCATCGTATTCACGATCGAGGTGCGCAACCGCAAGCATCTGGCCGATGTGATGCGCCGCGTGCGCCGGCTCGGCGTGGTGCACGGCGTTTACAGACATCCGGTCTGATACGGACGCCCAGTCTGATACCGGCGCTGCATGCAAGCGATCCGTCGGGTGAGTCGCCCGTTTGCGGCGATCGCGGAAGCGGGGCGAGCCGGTAGAATCGCCGGTCACTCCACCGATCGAGGATGAGCCCATGTCCCGCACCATCGTCGCCAGCGACAACGCTCCCAAGGCCATCGGCCCGTATTCCCAGGCCGTGCAGGTCGGCGGCACGATCTATACCTCGGGACAGATTCCGCTCGATCCGGCCACCGGCGAACTGGTCGCCGGCACCATCGATGCCCAGGCGCGGCGCGTATTCGAAAACCTGCGCGCGGTGATCGAGGCTGCCGGCGCGGGTTTTGCCGATGTGGCGCGGGTCGGCATTTACCTCACGGACCTGTCCAATTTCGCCGCGGTGAATGCGGTCATGGCGGAATATTTCCAGCAGCCGTACCCGGCACGCTCGACGATCGGCGTCGCTGCATTGCCACGTGGCGCGGAGGTCGAGATCGACCTGGTCCTGGTGCGCGGCTGACGCCCGCGCCGCCGTAGCACACCGGGATGCTGCCGGACGCGGGGCTGCAGCCGCTGACCGACCTGCCGGGCGTCGGGCCATCGCTGCGCGAGTGTCTGGCGCGGCTCGGCATGACGGTGTTGCAGGATCTCTGGTTCCACCTGCCGCTGCGCTATGAAGATCGCACGCGCCTGGTGCCCATCGCCGACCTGACCGTCGGCGAGGCGGCCCAGGTCGAAGGCGTCATCGATGCCGTCGAGCGCGGATTTCGCGGCCGCCCACAGTTGCGCGTGGCGATCAGCGACGGTTCGCAGGCAACCCTGGTCTTGCGCTTTTTCCACTTCAACGGTGCGCAGGCGCAACAGCTGAAAGCCGGCGCTCGCCTGCGCTGCTACGGCGATGTGCGCCATGGCCAGCACGGCCTGGAGATGGTGCACCCGCAATACCAGCGGCTGGCCGGAGACGATCCGACGGCAGTCGAGGAAACACTGACGCCGGTATATCCCACGACCGAAGGGCTGGGACAGAAGCGCATCGGCACGCTGATCCAGCTCGCGCTGCAGCGCCTGCCCGACGACGAGCAGTTGGAGCTGATCCCGCGCGAACTGCGGGCGGGTCTCAGGCTTGCGTCGTTGCGCAAGGCTTTGCTGTTCGTGCATCGACCGCCGCCGGACGCAGACGTCACGCAACTCCTCGCCGGCGTGCATCCGGCGCAGCAGCGTCTCGCGTTCGAAGAGCTGCTGAGCCATCACTTGAGCCTCAAGCAACTGCGCAACGCGGTACGGCGCCATGCGGCGCCGGTGCTTCGCGGTAGTGGGGTATTGCGCGGCCGCCTGCTGCGTGCATTGCCGTATGCGTTGACGGCGGCCCAGGCGCGCGTCGGTGCCGAGATCGACACCGATCTGCAGACCGCGCAGCCGATGCTGCGGCTGGTGCAGGGCGATGTGGGTTCGGGCAAGACCGTCGTGGCTGCGCTCGCTGCGCTCGCGGCCGTCGAAGCCGGTCATCAGGCGGCCCTGATGGCGCCGACGGAACTGCTGGCCGAGCAGCATCTGCGCACCTTGCGCGGCTGGTTCGAACCGCTGGGTATCGAGGTGGTCTGGCTTGCCGGCAAGGTGCAAGGCCGCGCGCGCAAGGCCGCGCTGGAGGCTGTTGCCGGTGGTGCAGGCGTCGTCGTCGGCACGCATGCGCTGATGCAGGAAGGCGTGGTGTTCCGCGCGCTGGGCTTGGCCATCATCGATGAGCAGCATCGCTTCGGCGTGCACCAGCGCCTCGCGCTCCGCGACAAGGGGCGCGAAGGCGAGCGCAGTCCGCATCAGCTCGTGCTCACCGCCACGCCGATTCCGCGCACGCTCGCGATGACGGCCTATGCGGACCTCGACGTCTCGGTCATCGATGAACTGCCGCCCGGCCGTACGCCGGTGACCACGGTCGTCGTGTCCAACACGCGTCGCGCGGAAATGATTGCGCGCATCCGCGCGGCCTGCCTCGAAGGTCGTCAGGCCTATTGGGTCTGCACGCTGATCGAGGAGACCGAGCTGCTGCAGGCGCAGGCCGCCGAAGTGACCCATGTCGAACTCAGCGCGGTGCTGCCGGAACTGAAGATCGGACTCGTGCACGGCCGCCTCAAGCCCAAGGAAAAAAGCGCGATCATGGACGCCTTCAAGGCCGGCGAAATCGCCGTGCTCGTCGCGACGACGGTGATCGAGGTGGGCGTCGATGTGCCCAACGCCAGCGTCATGGTGATCGAGAACGCCGAGCGGCTGGGCCTGGCCCAGCTGCATCAGCTACGCGGCCGTGTCGGCCGCGGCAGCGTCGCTTCGAGCTGCGCGCTGCTGTACCAGCCGCCGTTGTCGCAGCTGGCGAAGGCGCGTCTCAATGTCATGCGCGAGACCAACGACGGGTTCCGTATTGCCGAAAAGGATCTCGAGCTGCGTGGTCCCGGCGAAATGCTGGGCACTCGCCAGACCGGGCGGCTCGAGTTCCGCATTGCCGACATTCAGCGCGATTCGGCTCTGCTACCCAGCGTGCAGCGCGTCGGCGAGGCCCTGCTCGACGGCTACCCCGTACTCGCCGAACGCATAGTCGTGCGCTGGATCGGCGCCTCGGCGCGCTATGCGGGCGCCTGAGCCGACCTGCGGTCGCAGGATTGCGACGGCCGTCCGCCTGGGTCCGCTTTCGCCCCAGAACGCCGCGGTATAGTGCCGCCGTCCACCAGGAGCGACCGTCATGCAGGCTCTCGCCAGTCTTCTTCTCGCCGCGGCATGGATGGAACCGTTGCCGCCACCGCTCGCCACGCTGCGCAATCCCGACTTCGATACCGACCCGATCACGGCGCCCGCGCCGACGAACTGGCGCTGGTACCTCGACAGCGGTACCGGCGGCGAGCTGTTCTGGGATGCGGCGGTCGGCTCGCCTGCCGCCGGCAGCGGACGCGTGCGCAACTATCGCAGCGGTGCACGCGAGGATTTCTGGGGACAGTGCGTGAAGATGGCCCCGGGTCCGTTCACGCTGCGCGCAGCGGTGTCGTCACAGCTCAAGCCGAACGCGTCCTGCGAGCTGCGCATCGAGGTGCTGAACAAGCCCGACTGCAATACCACGGCCGGCGTGCTGCTGACGGCGAGCGTCGCGAACACCCTAAACAATGGCGGCTTCGAAACGCTCGAAATCGCGCGCACCGCTCCACTTCGCAGCGGTGCCGCCTGGGTCTCGCTGATCCATCGCCAAACCGATGCGGCCACGCCAGGCTACAGCTATTGCCATTTCGATCACGTCGAATGGGACAGCGCATTGCTGTTTTCCGCCTCGTTCGAATGAGGTAGCGCTGGTGCGGATGCGCCGCGAAAGCGGCGCGAAGTGGCGCGCGGACTTGCGCTCGCATCGCAACGGCACCGCCCACCGGCGCTCTCGCGTTTTCGCAGTCAAGCGTTGACGCCGATTCGCGCCGTGCCCCGCGCCGCGCGGATTCGCTATGCTGACCGGTCACCGCCGCGCAGGCCCGCGCGGTCCGTTGCTGACCTGGGTAGAAGAAACGATGTAACAGATCCTGCTGATCGACACCGATCCCGGTGTCGACGACGCGCTCGCGTTGTTGATGGCTTACGCGCACGCCGATGTCGCCGCGTTGACGATCGCGGCCGGCAATGTCGGTCTGGCGCATACCGTGACCAACGCGTTGCGCCTGACCGAACTCGTGGCGCAGAACACGCCGGTCTTCGCCGGATGTGCCGAACCGCTGGTGCTGCCGGCGGCGGATGCCGCGTTCGTCCACGGTGAAGACGGATTTGGCGACGCGGAACTGCCGTTGCCGCGCCGAAGCGCGGAAATCGAGCACGCGGCGCTCGCGCTGATCCGCCTGACCCGAGAACGTCCGGGCGCTCTGACCCTGGTCGCGCTGGGGCCGCTGACGAATCTCGCGCTGGCCCTGCGCCTCGACCCGTCGCTGCCGCAGCGCGTGGCGCGTCTCGTCATCATGGGCGGCGCGGTTACCGGTCGCGGCAATACTTCGGTGCCGGCCGAATTCAATATCGGCTTCGATCCGGAGGCTGCGCACATCGTGTTTTCGGCCTGGCCGCAGTTCGAGCTCGTCGACTGGGAAGCGACCTTACGTCACGGCATCGCGATGGAGCGCTTCGAGGCGCTGCTCGCCGCTGGCGATGCGCGGGCGCGACTCTACGATGCGATCTCGCGCAAGATCCGCGTGTTCATGCGCGAGCGTGGACGTCCGGGTCTCGTGCTTGCCGATGCGCTGGCGATGGCGGTGGTACTCGCGCCAGACTGCGTCACGCGTGCGGAACATCGCCATGTCGCGATCGAACTCAGTGGATCCCTGACGCGCGGCGCGACCGTCGTCGACTGGGACGGCCGCAGTGGCAAGGCGCCGAATGCGCGCATCGTGCTGGAACTCGACCAGTCGCGCTTCGAATCCCTGATTGCCGGCGCGTTGGGCGTTGGCTGAAAGGCCGGTGCGGCGGAGCGTGATCCGCCGCACCGGTCAGTTCGTGTCGTGCGCAGCCGGTGCTCCGGCGGCGGGCGGTTTCACCGCCTCGCGCAGCAGCACTTCCATCTGCGGGGTCAGCGAGATCGGTATGTTGCGCGCGCGGAATTCGCGCAGGATGCTGCCGTGCAGATCATTGCGCACCGAGCTGCGTTCCAGCGTGAGGCCGACGAAGACACGCAGTTCGAAGTCGAGCGAACTGACGCCGAGTGCGACGCACCAGCAGTTCGGTCCGGGTTCTTTCAACACCTTCGGATGCGCGCGCGCCAGTTCCAGCAATAGCGCGCGAACCTGGTCGGGATCGTTCGCATAGGCCACGCCGACCTTGATCACGACGCGCGTGACGGTGTCCGACAGCGTCCAGTTGGTCAGCTGGTCGGTGATGAAGGTCTTGTTCGGGATCACGATCTCGCGGTTGTCCCAGTCGACGATCGTGGTCGCGCGCGTTCGTATGCGCGTGACCGTGCCTTCGACGCCGCGGATCGTGATGATGTCGCCGACGCGGATCGGACGCTCGAACAGCACGATCAGGCCGGACACGAAGTTGGCGAAGATTTCCTGCAGACCGAAGCCAAGCCCAACGGTCAGTGCCGCCGCCATCCATTGCAACTGGCCCCAGCGCAGGCCGAGCAGGGACAGGCCCAGTACCGTGCCGACGATGGCGAGCGCATAGCGCGCGACGGCGGTGATCGCGTAGCGGGTTGGTGCGTCCACGTCGAGCCGGCGCAGCACGCCGATTTCGAGCAAGCCGGGAATATTGCGCGTCGCTACCCAGGTCAGCATGAGCGCGACGGCAGCAAACAGCAGCGAGCGCAGGGTGACCTCGATCGTGACGCTCTTGCCGTCGGCGGTATAGCTGGTCTTCCAGGCGCCGATGTCGCCGAGATAGGCGAGCGCCGGCGTGACGTCGGACCAGACCCACAGGAGCACGCCGGCCAGCACGACGAAGGTCAGCGCGCGCAGCAGGCGGCGGGTCTGCTGGTTGATGCTCGCCAGGGTGATCTGTTCGGCCTCGGCGGCGAATTCGGGGCGCGATTCGAGATCGGGATCATCGCGCGCGACCTGGTCGTCGCGCTTGTCTTCCATGCGCTTGAGGGCGAGGCGCCGTTCTCCGAGCGCGAGCCAGCGCAGGGCCATGCCGTTGAGCACACTGATGCCGAGGAAGGCGATGGCTGACTCGATAAGATGCGTCGCCAGCGCCATTGCCGTGAGGAAATAACCTGCAGCCGCCAGCAGTGCGAATCCCAACGAATGGGCCGTCAGCAGCAGGCGCAGCAGCTGGCGCAGGCGTACCGGTTCGTTCTGTCCGCTGCGCTGTGACCACAGCGCGCCGGACGCGAGCATGCGCCAGCATAACCAGCCGAGCATAAGGCTGGCCACGATGAAAACCACGCGCGCGAGATCGGCATTGGCGAGCTGCTCGCCATAGTAGAAATAGAGAAAAAGGAAGAATTGCACGGGCAGGAATGCCACTGTCATCCAGCGCCGCAGCAGGTCCAGCGCCTGGCGCCGGCCCTGGGACCAGCGGAAGTGGGCCATGGCCAACCCTTTGTCCACCGTCAGCCAGCGCAGGAACTCCAGCGCATACAGCGGTGCGACGAGTTCGCCGAACGCGAAACCCAGGGCGTCGGCGAACGGATAGCCGGTTTCACCCGCGCGTGCGAGCAGGCGCGAGATCATCCAGGCCAGCATCGGCCAGGGTAGGGCGCTGGCAAGGCTCAGCAGCAAAGCCTGGCCAGTCAGGCGGTAGCGGTCGGTGCGGATGCGGCGGGTCGGCTGTGCGAGTACGTCGAGGCGCGCCGGCACGCGCCGACGCCATATCCACAGGCCGGCGAACACCACGACACCCAGCGCGACCGGCCACGGTCTGGACCAGGCCACGCGCGCAGTCTGGCGCAAGGTGTCCCACCAGCGGCCGGGCTGCATCATGTCCAGCGCACCGCTGGCCACTTCCCGCACGACGCGCCGGTCCAGCGGCGCGTGGCTCGGCGTCCATAGCAGGCGTGCATCCAGAAGGTCGCGCAGCGCGGCGGTGTCTTTGCTCAGGCCAGCGAGTTCCTGCTCCGCGTCGGCAAGGCTTTCTGCCAGGCGGGTCTGTACCAGACTCAGCTGCGGCACGACTTCCGCGCGTGTCGCGAACAGCCGGTACAGGGTCTGGCGCAGTACGCCGCCGGCCGCGGCGTCATCGGGCGGCAGTCGCTTGAGTTCGGCCGCCACCGGCACGGAGGGATCGGCCAGAAGATCGGCGGTCTCGCGCAGCTCGATCAGCGCGATGCGCGTCTGCGCCAGCTCCGTCTGCAGCGCGGCGAGCCTGCGCTTGAGCACGGCAACAGGCTGCAATTTGCGCCGCTCGGCCAACAGGATCAGGCCGACCGCCTCGCTGACGCCGCTGTATTTGACGCGTTCGGTCGTGTTCTTGAGCGCCAGCGCAGTTTCATGGCGCTGACGCGCATAGGCGTCGCGGCTTTCGCGCACTTCGGCCAGGTGGGCAACGCGCTGCACCAGTTCGAGGCCGTATGCCGCGTTCTGTCGCGCCACGTCGCGCAGCACGCCGTTGCCGTCGGCATGATCGGCAGCTTCTTCCTGCAGGCGCGAACTCAAGGACAGGGCCATTGCGCGCGTGCGGTCGAGGATGAGGCTCTGCAACGCGTCGACCTTGTGCTGGCGCTCGCTGACGTCGCGCTGACGCTGGCGCAAACGCGCCGACTCCAGGCGCACGCGCGGTTCGTAGCTGCGCAGTTCCTCCTCGAGCAGCGCGATGCGTACCAGGGCGAGCCGCAGCGCGGCCTGGCGCCGCAGGCGGTTGGCTTCGGCCATTACGCCGGCCATTTCCTTTTCCGCAGCGGGCGGTTCGCGCGTCTTTTCGGCGTCCGCCTGGGCCTGCTTGAGTTCATCGCGGATCTGCGCCGGACGTTCGTGCTGGCCAGATACGCGCACCTGCAGTTGCGCCACATCGGCCTGGGCATCGGCCAGCGCGGCGCGTTCCTCGCTGCGCTGCGTCTCGAGCTGGGCGACGCTGGCCCGCTCCGACAGGCTCGCCCGCCAGGCGAGCAGGGCGGCCGTGTTGTCGCGCAGCAGCTCCTGTTCCAGCGCTTCCGCCTCACCGGCGGCGGTCACCGCGCTGGCGCGCAGCGCACGCAATTCCTCGATCAGCGCGCTGGCGCGTTCGTCGTCGGCCAGGGCCGCATCGAGCAAGGTCTTGACGGTCTCGGTCTGCAGCGCATCTGCGCTCTTGGCGTCAGCAGCCGTCTGACGGGCGACCTTGATCGCGGGAGCGAGCGCTGGCGGCAGCGAATCCACGGTCGTCACGCTGCCGCTACCGGCGTTGGGCAGCAGGTCCTTGAGCCAGCGCTGGCGTAGGCGCGTTTCGTCGGCAACGTCGATGTCGGCCAACGCCGCGTCGAGAATCTGCTTGAGTTCGGGCCAGTCCTTGCGGATGGCGAAGCCGAGCGCTTCGTCGGCACCGATCTGGCCGAGCACAACGAGTTGGTCACGCACCCCGCTGCGGTTCGCGGCAGCCTGCGCCGTGACCAGGTCGCCGACCAGCACGTCGGCCTTGCCCTGGACCAGCGCTGCCAGCGCCTTGGTGGTCGATGGGAAGACCTGGATATCCGCTTTGGGCGCCAGCGCGACCAGGGCTTCGTGGCAGACGTGCTGTTCGGCGACGGCAATGCGGTGAGTCTCGATCTGGTCGAGCCGCTCGATGCCGGTGATGCGGCGCACGAAGGCCGCGCAGGGCAGGCGCAGGTAGGCGGCACTGAACAAGGCGATCTCGGCGCGCTCGGGTGATGCGAATGCGCTCGACAGCATGTCGACGCGTTGCTCGCGCAGCGCCTGCAGCGCGTCCTTCCAACTTTTCACCGGCACGATGCGGAAACGCAGGCCGGAGCGCTCGGCGACGAGACGCAGATAGTCGGCGGCGAGACCGGTCTGCTGGCCGCTGCCGTCCATACTGTCGATGGGTGCGAATTCCGGATCCGGCGCGACCCGAATTTCGCGGTGCTGGTCGCGCCACGCCTGCAGGGACTCCTGGCCGCGGGCGGGCCCTGACAGCAGGCCCAGGATCAGCAACGATGCAATCAGGCGCGGCCACGTGCTCATCGGCAGGCAAAACTCCATCAGGGGGCGGAGGATTATGCCGTAGCGTCCGCGCAAGGCCGGGAAACGTCCGATTGGCGCTGAGGCTGCGTTTACCTACGAATCAGTCGCTTTGCCGCCCGTAGCGCGTGGCTTGGCGCGGGCTGTGGGAAATGGACGGTGAAGCACGACGGCTCCGGATCCGGAGCTACGTGGGACTTCCCGAGGAGGCGGACTTGCACAGAGGGCAGTCCGGACGTACCATGCCGCTCTTTTCCGCCGCCGTTTCCTCTGGAGCCACCATGAAAGCCGACATTCATCCCAAGTACCACTCGGTGGTGTTCCAGGATGTCACCACCGATTTTTCGTTCCTTACTCGCTCCACCATGACGAGCAAGGAAAAGATCAAGTGGGAAGACGGCGAGGAATATCCGCTGGTCAAGATCGATATTTCCAGTGCCTCGCATCCGTTCTACACCGGTAAGCACAAGATCATCGATACGGGTGGCCGCGTGGACAAGTTCAACCGCCGCTACGCCGCCAAGAAGTAATTCCGGCCCGATCCTGTCGGGTCCCGACAAACGAAAACGCCGACCTCGCGGTCGGCGTTTTCGTTTGTGTCGCCGGCGCTCCCTTGACGGGTCGGCAGACGCGCCGACACGACTGGACCAAAGTCGCAATGCCCCGCGCGCGCGGCCGCGCCGCGCCCCGGTTTCCGATTCAAACGCCTGTGCGATAATTACGCATTACCCCGCGCACTCCGGCATCGCCGGCTGCGCGCCCGCCGGCGACGGAATAGCACCGCGTCGGCCCGTTCTGCGACCAGGAGCTTGCCCGTGTCCGAGAAGACCGTTGTCCTCACCGATGCTGCGTCCAACCGTTCGACCGCCTTGCCGGTCGTCACCGGAACGTTGGGCGATCCCGCGTTCGACATCGGCAAGTTGAACAAGGACACCGGCTATTTCACTTACGACCCCGGCTTCATGTCGACCGCTGCAACCAAGAGTGCAGTCACGTTCATCGACGGCGACCAGGGCATCCTGCTGTATCGCGGCTACCCTATCGAGCAACTGGCGAAACATTCCAATTTTCTCGAAGTTGCCTATCTGCTGATCAACGGCGAATTGCCCAAGGCCGACGAATTCGCCCGGTTCGACCACGAAGTGACGCATCACACGATGATGCGGGAATCGCTGAAGAACTTCTTTCAGGGCTTTCACTACGACGCGCACCCGATGGCCATGTGCATGGCTGCGGTAGGCTCGCTGGCCGCGTTCTACCACGACTCCCTCGACATCAATGATCCGGCCCAGCGCAAGCTCGCCGCGATCCGCCTGATCGCCAAGATGCCGACGATCGCCGCCGCCGCGTACCGCTATTCGATCGGCTGGCCGATCCGCTATCCGCGCAACAATCTCGAATACTGCTCGCGCTTCCTGCACATGATGTTCGAAGTGCCGAGCGAGCCGCTGCAGATGAGTCCGGTCGCGGCCAAAGCGCTGGACCTGCTGTTCATCCTGCATGCCGATCACGAACAGAACGCTTCGACCTCGACGGTACGTCTGGTCGGTTCCACCGGTGCGAACCCGTATGCCTGCGTTGCTGCCGGCATCGCGGCGCTGTGGGGGCCGGCCCATGGCGGCGCCAATGAGGCGGTGCTCAAGATGCTTGGCGAGATTGGTGACGCCAAGAACGTCAGTAAGGCGGTCGAGCGGGCGAAGGACAAGAATTCGGGCTTCCGCCTTATGGGCTTCGGCCATCGCGTCTACAAGAATTTCGATCCGCGCGCGACGATCATCCGCGAGATGTGCCACAAGGTGCTCGGCGAGCTTGGTGTCAACGACCCGTTGCTGGACGTCGCGATGGAACTGGAGCAGGCCGCGCTGAAGGATTCCTACTTCGTCGAACGCAAGCTGTATCCGAACGTCGATTTCTATTCCGGCATCATCTACAAGGCGCTGGGTATTCCGACCGAGATGTTCACCGTGATGTTCGCGATCGCGCGCACCGCCGGCTGGGTCGCGCACTGGCTGGAGCAGCACGAGACGACTGATGCCAAGATCGGCCGACCGCGCCAGATCTATATCGGCGCAGCGAACCGCGATTACGTGGATCCGGCGAAGCGCTGATCAGTCTGCGGGTACGCGAAATGGCGGGCTTTCCCGGGTTCTGTTCTGCAGCGTGTGCGCGGCGAGCGTGATCGCGTAGTGACGCAACGTTGGCTGCGTGTGGTCGCGCACTCTTTGCCGAGAGACTCCGGGCGGCGGGCGCCGACGGCAGGACGGGGAAATGCTATCGCGCCAGTTGCGGCGGACCCTCGGGCTGCTGCAACAGCAGCTGCGCCGCGGCGAGATTTGCGCGCCGCATCGGTTTGCCGTCGATGCGGTCCAGCGGTGCCTGGCGCAGCGCGTCGCGCGGTAGCAGGGTAAGGTCGACTGGAACGTCGTCCGCGCTGAAGCGATACGCATCGAAGCGTTCGGTTTCCGAGGCGGACCAGCGTAGCTGGCGCTCGATCTGGTCGTAGGGAATGCCGTGCTCGGCCAGGAATTGCGGAAGGCTGTCGCGATCGTCGCTGTGCAGGTGCAGGCTGACCGCCGAGTGCAGATCGGCCGTGCCGTCCAGCACCGCGCCCACGAGGCGCGGTTCGAACGCCTGGAAGAAGCGCAGGGCCTCTACCGCGGTTTCGCGTAGGCGTGCCAGGTACGCCAGGCGCTCCTCACCGCCGAACAGGCGCTGGTACTCACGCAGCGCGGTTTCAATTTCGCTGTTGCGCGGCAGGTGGCGCTCGTCCTGTATGCCCAGGCGCTGCGCGGCGCGCAGTTTCGCCTGGTGATAGTCGCGCAACCCCAATTCGCTGATCAGACGCGCCGCTTCGGCAGCGATGCGCTGACGTTGGTCGCCGTGCCGGTCATCTGCCGCGCGACGGTTCCGCTGGCGTGGATCAGTCATTGGCAATGTCTCGAATGATTACGCTCTCGATCTTGGAGTTCGCTCGAGTCGGCGCTGCAACCAAGCGCCTGCGTGGGCAGACGCCTGGCCTGGTTGCGGCACTCCAGGGAGCCTCTGAACACGTCGATATTGCTTTCGATTCCGGAGCCCCCTTGGGCCAAGGAGGTGAAGAGTGATCGCTCATAACCGCCGGTTCTGGTCACTCTGAACGCCCGACGGGCCGGACCCGCCAAATGCCTGCGTAGCAGGCGTTTGGCGGGGTTGTGGCGATCTGGTGATGAGTACAAGAGCGATAGTTCCTGGACTTGCTCAGAACTTCCCTGGTGGAGGATGAGGGCCGTTCCGACGGGAATCGGGTGCCGGGCACAGAAGCTGTACTGCGTGTGCCAGAGAAGGCCGTTCATCGGCGCCGGGTGCGAAAGAAAGATCGTGCCCGGCAATCGATGTTCCCTCATCAAAAGATGTCGTACGCCTCGCCCTGTTGGCCTTCGTCCAGCGCCGCGTCGGGCGGCGGTGCGCTGAGCCGCTCGATGTCTTCGCTCTTGAAGATCTCGAGTATGGAACTGCTGTCGTCGCTTGAAGCGAGATAGCCGGTGGACGGGTCGATACGTGCCGTGCTGATGCCTGGGGGCGGTACGAACGGCGTTTCGGCCTTGCCGTCCAGCGCAATGCGCATGTAGTCGATCCAGATCGGTAACGCCGCCTTGGCGCCGAACTCGCCGCGGCCGAGCGAACTGAAATCATCGAACCCTACCCAGACGCTCGTCACAATCTGGTCGTTGAATCCGTTGAACCAGGCGTCGCGGTGCTCATTGGTCGTTCCGGTCTTGCCGGCCAGGTCATTGCGCTTCAGGTCCATCGCGGCACGGCCGGTGCCGCGGCGTACCACGTCGCGCAGCAGCGAGGTGACCAGGTGTGCGGTACGCACGTCCAGCGTGCGCGGCGCAAGGCGCGGCTTGCCAGGCTCGGCGACAACGGCGGCCGGCACGGTGGCGGCATTGGCGCTGCGAATCGGATTGAACCTCGGGCTGGCGCCGGGTGTGGTCGCGACCAGCGTTGCATTGCTCACGGCGGCCGGTACGGCCTCGCGCGCAAGGCGCGCATCGTCGAGCAGTCGCTCGGGGCAGCTGCGGCAGGCGTGCGGTGCCTGCGCGACATAGATCTCCTTGCCGTCGCGATCGCGGATACTGGCGACGAAATACGGATCGATCAGCATGCCGCCGTTGGCGAATACCGAGTAGCCGCGCGCCATCATCAGCGGCGCCACCGACGCCGTGCCCAGTGACATCGACAGATTTTCCGGGATCGCTTCCAGTGGCAGCCCGAAGCGAGTGATGAATTCGCGCGCATAGCGCACGCCGATCGCGTCGAGCAGGCGCACCGAGATCAGGTTCACCGACTTGACCAGCGCTTCGCGCAGGCGCATCGGTCCTTCGAACTTGTCGTCGTCGTTGGACGGCGCCCACATGCCGTCGGGGCGCGAGGGATCGGGGAACACCAGCGGCGCATCGTTGAGGATGGAACTCGGCGTGAAACCGTGTTCGAACGCAGCTGCATACAGGAACGGCTTGAAACCCGACCCGGGTTGGCGCGCACTCTGTGTGGCGCGATTGAACTTGCTGCGGCCGAAACTGAAACCGCCGACGAGCGCGCGTACCGAGCCGTCCTCGGGATCAAGCGAAACCAGCGCGGCCTGTGCGGCCGGCAGTTGCGCCAATGTCCAGGATTCCTCATCGCCGCGAGCAACGCGCACGATGTCACCGACCTTGACCACGGCATCCACCGTTTTCGGCGCGGCACCGCGGCTGTTCTCGCTCTGGTAGGGGCGCGCCCACTCTACGGACTTCTTGTCCAGCATCACCGCCTGGCCGTCAGCAAGATAGAGCTGCGCCTGGTCCTTGCCGGTTTCGGTGACGATGGCGGGGGTCAGGCCTGCTATCGGGCGGAAACTGGCCAGCTCGCGTGCGAAATCTTCGCGTGTCGCGTCGGCCGCAAGTTCGACGTGCGCTTCGGCGCCGCGGTAGCCGTGACGACGGTCGTAGTCGATCAGTGCCCCGCGCACGGCCTGGTTTGCGGCTTCCTGCATGCGGCTGTCGAGGGTCGTCCTGATGTTGTAGCCGTCGCTCAGGGCGTCGTTGCCGAGGCGGCTGAGGGCTTCGACACGGACCATCTCGGCGAGGTAGGGCGCCTCGACTTCGATCGGCGGCTCGTGCGCGTAGGCCTTGTCGGGTTCGGCCATCGCCGCCTTCATCTCGGCCTCGCCGATGAAGTTGTTCTCGTACATGCGCGCGAGCACGTAGTTGCGGCGTTCTTCGGCGCGCTTGCGGTTGAACAGCGGATTGCCCGTCGACGGAAATTTCGGCAGGGACGCGAGCATCGCGCATTCGCCGAGCTCGAGCTGGTCCAGGGTCTTGCCGTAGTAGAACTCCGCGGCGGCACCGACGCCGTAGGCACGGTGGCCCAGGAAGATCTTGTTGAGATAGAGCGAGAGGATCTCGTCCTTGCTCAGCGCGCGTTCGATCCGCAACGCCAGGAACAGTTCCGAGATCTTGCGGGTATAGGTCTGTTCTGGGCTGAGGAAGAAGTTGCGCGCGACCTGTTGCGTGATCGTCGAGCCGCCCGGGCCCTTGTCGCCGCCGGTGCGGACCAGATGCCACACGGCGCGGAATATTCCCTGGACGTCAAAGCCGGGGTGATCGTAGAAGCGCGCATCCTCGGCGGCGAGGAACGCATTCTTGACCTTCACGGGCACATTTCCGATCGCGACCGGAATGCGCCGCGTCTCTCCGAACGTCGCGATGAGCTTGTCGTCGGCGGTGTAGACTCGCAACGGCACCTGCAGGCGGACGTCACGCAACGTCTCGACCGAGGGCAGTCGTGGGGAAATCAGCCAGTAAGCGATGCCTATCGCGAGGCACCCGAGCAGGATTCCGCTAAGCGCGAGGTACAGCGCATAACGGGCCAAGCGGAGGAAAACGCGCATGATGAACCGGGAATGTGATGACAGTCAAAGTCGGCGCGACTCGGGCCGGAGTATAGATCGTGCCCCCGCCTGGCCGATAGCAGAAACTTTCACCAGGGGGTCCGCTTTGTGTGACAAATCCCATGGAATTTCAGCGTCTTGGAGAATATTCTTCGGGTCGTTGCCATTTGGTTAAGTTTCGTATTTAATGTCACTGCGCATCTTTCGCTCGTAAGAGCGCGTGGGAAGGGGAAAAATGTGGGCCTGTTCAGTCCGAAAGCGCCGCCGCTGATTGGGGTGGACATCAGTTCGACGGCGGTCAAGCTATTGCAGCTCAGCCAGTCGGGTGGTCGCTACCGCGTCGAGCACTACGCGGTCGAACCGCTCCCGCCCAATGCCGTGGTCGAAAAGAACATTGTCGAGGTCGAGGCCGTTGGCGAGGCGATCCGTCGCGCGCTGGGCCGTTCCGGGGCCAAGACAAAGTTCGCCTCCGCCGCAGTTGCGGGTTCCGCGGTGATCACCAAGGTGATTCCGATGCCCGCCGATCTGTCCGAGGAAGACCTCGAAGGCCAGATCCAGGTCGAGGCAAATCAGTACATCCCATACCCGATCGAGGAAGTCAGCCTGGACTTCGAGGCGCTGGGGCCGGTCAAGGACAACCCCGACATGGTCAACGTGCTGTTGGCCGCGTCTCGCACCGAGAACGTCGACTTGCGCGTCGCCGCGCTGGATCTGGCTGGACTGTCGGCAAAAGTCGTCGACGTCGAGGCCTTCGCGATGGAGAACGCCTTCAAGCTCATCGCCGACCAGCTCGCTGTGTCCAAGGATGCTGTCGTGGCTGTCGTTGATGTCGGCGCGACCATGACCACGCTGATCGTCCTAAAGAATCAGCGCACGATCTATTCACGCGAGCAGGTGTTCGGCGGCAAGCAGCTGACCGACGAGGTCATGCGCCGCTACGGTCTTTCCTATGAAGAGTCCGGCCTCGCCAAGCGTCAGGGCGGTCTGCCCGAGTCCTACGAAATCGAGGTGCTGGAGCCGTTCAAGGAAGCGATGGTTCAGCAGATCAGCCGTTTGCTGCAGTTCTTCTTCGCCGGCAGCGAGTACAGCAAGGTCGATCAGGTCGTGCTGGCCGGCGGCTGCGCGTCGATCGCCGGAGTGGCGGACATGGTGGAAGAGCAACTGGGCGTTCCGAGCGTGGTCGCCAATCCGCTGGCGAACATGTCGCTGTCCTCCCGCGTGCAGGCTCAGACGCTGGCCCAGGATGCGCCGGCGTTGATGATTGCCTGCGGGCTTGCGCTGAGGAGCTTCGACTGATGGCAAAAATCAATCTATTGCCCTGGCGCGCCGAACGGCGCGCAGTGCGCAAACGCGAATTCCTCGTCATGCTCGCCATGGCAGGCGCGGCTGGTGTCGCAGCGTTCCTCGGCGCGATGTTCTGGATGGACGCACGCATCGAAAATCAAGTCGACCGCAACACCTACATGCAGGCGCAGATCAAGGAAGTCGAAAAGAAGCTCGAAGAGATCAAGGAGCTGGATAAGACGCGCGGCAAGCTTCTGCAGCGCAAACAGGTCATCGAGCAGCTGCAGGCAAACCGGTCGCAGATGGTGCACATGTTCGACGAGCTGGTGCATACGATTCCCGAAGGCGTACGGCTGACCTCGCTCAAGCAGGTCGGTGACATCCTGACCCTCGAAGGCGTGGCGCAATCCAACGCGAGCGTCGCGACCTATATGCGCAACGTCGAGGCGTCGCCGTGGCTGGGCCATCCGGACCTCAAGAAAACCGAAATCAAACGCACCGCCGAGAAGCGCATGCCGTATGACTTTGCGATGGATGTGAAGCTGCGCAAACCGGCCGGATCGGAGGAGAACCCCGACGGCACCACTACTGCGGCACCAGGCACGCCGGGTGTGCCGCCGCCGCCGGCCGCACCGGGAGCCAAGCCATGAAGCTCTCTGATTTCCGGGACCTCGACTTCCAGAATTCGGGCAACTGGCCTCAGGGCGTGAAGATGACGTTCTGTGTGCTCCTGTTTGGCGTGATCTGCCTTGCGGGCTGGTATTTCCAGATCCGCGGCCAGCAGGAAGATCTGGAAACCAAGCAGAAGCAGGAAGTGTCGCTGAAGGCTGACTTCCGCATCAAGCAGGCCAAGGCCGTCAATCTGGAAGCGCTGCGCCAGCAGCTCGAAGAAATGAAGGACATGCTGCGGCAGATGCTGCGGCAGTTGCCAAGCAAGACGGAAATGCCCGAATTGCTGGTAGACATCTCGCAGACTGCGCTGTCCTCCGGCATCGAAAACGATCTTTTCCAGCCCGGCGCCGAGACAATCAAGGAGTTCTACGCCGAGAAGCCGATCACGCTGCGGATGGTGGGCTCGTATCACCAGTTCGGAACGTTCATCAGCGGCGTGGCAACGCTGCCTCGTGTGGTCATTCTGACGATGCACGACGTCTCGCTGCGGCCCCAGGCCGGCGCCGCGCCGGGAGGTGCCAAGCCCGCGCTGACGTCCGGCACGCTCGCGCTCGAAGGCACGGTCAAGACTTACCGCTATGTAGAGGACGACGAGACGCCGAGCGGAACGCCCGGGACTCCGGCGGTCCCGCCGGCGCCAGGTACGCCGAGACCGGCTGTGCCAGCCGGGCACGGGGGAGGACCATGAGCATGCGCTTGCGAACCATTGTTGTGTCTGCCCTGGCCGTGCTGATGCTGGCGGGCTGCACGGCGGGACGTCGCGACCTGGAGGACTGGGTCGCGGCAGAGAAGGCCAAGAAGGGAGCGCCCATCGAGCCGCTGCCTGTGGTCAAGACATTCGAGACCTTCGAATACAAGAGTCAGGACGGGCAGGGCCAGGATCTGCGTGATCCCTTCAGCCCGAGTCCCGAAGAAGCGCGTGAGGAACAACTCGCTGACGGCGGCAACGGGCCACGCCCGGACCAGAACCGCACGCCCGAGTTGCTGGAGAAGTATCCGCTCGACGGTCTTTCCATGGTGGGCACGCTGGGTATCGGCGCTGCCATCGAAGGACTCGTCAAGGATCCGGATGGTGTCGTGCACCGTGTGCGCGCCGACAACTATCTCGGACAAAACTACGGTCGCATCACGTCGATCGCCGAAGACCGTATCGAACTCGTCGAGCTGGTTCCCAACGGGGCCGGCGGCTGGATGGAGCGCCAGGCGTCCATCGCGCTCGGTGACCAATAAGAGGCCCTTGGGGGTAACTTTCATGACTACGACAGCTGCCAACAACCTGGGCCACACATCCGGTCCCGTGACTCGCCTCCTGCGCCGGTGCGTTCCCGCACTGATGCTCGTCGCGTCTCTGGGCTCCGGTGCGGCCAGTGCCGAGAACGTGCTCGAGAAGATCAGCTACAACACCTTGCCGGGCGGCAAGGTGGAAGTGATGCTGCAGCTCTCCGGCCCGGCGATCGATCCACAGATATTCACCACCGACACGCCGCCACGCATCGCGCTGGATCTGGCCGACACGCGCAGTGCCCTCGCGCAGCGCAACGTCGAGATCAATACTGGCTCCACTACGGCCGTATCCGCCGTCGAGGCGGCCGGGCGCACTCGCGTCGTGGTCGATCTGGTCCGTCCGTCGAGCTACGAAAGCAAGATCGACGGTCGCAACCTGATCCTCACCATCGGCAACGGTGTCACCGGTTCGGCCACGGCCACGGCCATGGCGGGCAATGACCCGAACAAGGCCATCGCCGCGCGCGGCGTGGAAGTGTCGAACATCGATTTCCGCCGCGGCAAGAGCGGCGAGGGCCGTGTCGTCATCACGTTCACCGGCGAAGGTGCCACCACCGACGTCAAGCGCGACGGCGACAACATCACGCTCGATCTGTACAACGCCCAGTTGCCCTCAAACCTGGCCCAGCGCCTCGACCTGCTCGATTTCGCCACGCCGGTGCAGTTCGTCGAGGCGCGCTCGCGCGGCAACGGCGCGCGTCTCGAAATCACCGCAAAGGGACCTTTCGAGCAGCTCGCCTATCAGTCCGGCAACGAGTACGTGCTCGAGATCGCGCCGAAGAAGGCCGATGCGGAGAAGAAGAAAGACAAGAACGCCGAGCCCGAATACGTCGGTGCCCGCGTCACGTTCAACTTCCAGGACATTCCGACGCGCTCGGTACTGCAGCTGATCGCCGACGTATCGGATCTCAATATCGTGGTAGCCGACACGGTGACCGGCAACGTCACGCTGCGCCTCATCAACGTGCCGTGGGACCAGGCGCTGGATCTGGTGCTGCAGGCCAAGGGTCTCGACAAGCGCCGTCGCGACAATGTGATCTGGGTCGCGCCGCAGAAAGAAATCGCCGACCGCGAGCAGGCACTGGAAGATGCGCGCATCGCTTTGGAACAGCGCGTCGAACTCGACTCGGCCTACATCAAGGTCAGTTATGGCAAGGCCAAGGACATCGCGGCGCTGCTGCAGAGCCGCGGCGGCGGCGCGGGTGCTGGTGGTGGTGGGGGTGGGGGTGCGGGCGGCGGCGCTGGTGGCGCCACCACGTCGGCTGAGCTGAACCGCGGCTTCCTGTCGGCACGCGGCTCGGTCACCTTCGACGAACGCACCAACACCCTGCTCGTGAATGACACGCCGGAAAAGATTCTCGAAGTCCGTGATCTGGTATTGACGCTCGACCGACCCGTACAGCAGGTACTGATCGAGTCGCGCATCGTCATCGCGACCGACGACTTCGCCAAGGAACTCGGCGTTCGCTTCGGCGTCAGCGGCGGGTACGAGGACAACAACGGCAACGTTGTGTCGCTGTCGGGCAGCCAAGCCGCCGCGGATACGATGGCCAACGTCGCCCTCAACAACCGCTTCAACGGTGATCGCGGGACACCGGTCAGTGCACCGGGTGTCATTCCGGGCGGCATCGCGGTTCCGGCGCTGGGCAACCGACTCGGCGTCAACATGCCAGCGGCGACGCCGGCCGGCAGCTTCGGTCTCGCCATTCTCGGCGCGGACTATCTGCTGGATCTGGAATTGTCGGCGGCACAGACCGAAGCGCGGGGCGAGGTGATCTCCAGTCCGCGCGTCATCACGGCGAATCAGCAGGAAGCCGTGATCAAGCAAGGCCAGGAAATCGGCTATGTGACCTTCCAGCAGGGCTCGGGCGGTGGTGGCGGCCAGGCCACCGTGCAGTTCAAGGACGCTGTGCTTGAACTCAAGGTGACCCCGACGATCACCAACGACGAACGCGTGGTGCTCGCGCTCAATGTGAAGAAAGACAACATTGCGGCCCTGGTGCCGAACCCGGGCGGCGGCTTCGTGCCGCAGATCGACAAGCGCGAGATCAATACGACGGTGCTGGTCGATGATGGCCAGACCGTGGTGCTCGGCGGCGTCTATGAGGTCGAGTCGCGCGACGACATCAAGAAGGTACCGTTCCTGGGCGACATTCCTGGTGTGGGTGCCTTGTTCCGCAACAAGAAGAACAGCAATGAGAAGGCGGAGCTGCTGATTTTTGTAACGCCGCGCATTCTCAACGAAAGCCTGAAATAACGCTTGAGCTCGCACACGCCCGGTCATCCGGGCGTTGCGGCCATAAACGCAATGCAATTTGCGAGCTTGGAGAGACGACATGAGAGCTTTTAATCGATGCTTCGGCCTGCTGGCGGCCAGCTTGATGCTGGCCAGCTGCGGCGGCGGAGGCGGAAGCGGCGGCGATGGTGCGTTTCAGCCCACGCCGAGCGGAACTCTGACAATAACGGCGACGACCACGACGTTGCCGCTGAAACGTGACAGCGGTCTTCCGTTCATCGGCTCTCCCTACATCGCGGAAGTCGACATCACCTGGCGGCGTGCCAACGGTGATCTGGTCAGCGGGCAGGAAGTTTCGGTCTCGATCAACCCGGTGACGATTGCCTCGTTCTCGACGCTCGACGATCCGACGACCAATACAGAGTTCGAAAACGGCGTTTATGTTCGCGGCAACGAATTCTGGGACCGGCTAGGCAGCGGTCCGGTTGACGTGACGGGCGGGCACGCGACGGTTTTCGTGCATTCGGCGGATACCGCTGGCACTGCGACGTTGACCGTCACGGCGCGCGACACCGTCTCGAACACCACGATCTCGAAGACGCTCCAGTTCACCGTCGCGAGCATTACGTCGTCGCTGCCGGCATCGATCCGGACTACATCGGCACCGAACCATGTATACCTGCAGGAAACCGGCGGCGTCAGCAGCGCCATCATTACTGCACTCGTTCTCGATGGCGGCGAGCAGTACGTGCCGAATCCGGGTTCGGGCAACAGCTCGTTCAACAACGTCCAGTTCGAGGTCGTCGGCGGCGCCAATTACGGCACGCTGAGCGCGCTCGGCGCCGGTGGCTCGACCACAGGTCCCGTCGTCAAGACGCGTACCGTGCAGGGTCTGGCCTCGGCCTCGTTCCGTGCCGGCACCATCCAGGGACCGGTACAGATACGGGTGATCGCCGACCGCGCCGACAACAACGTCGACAACGGTATCTCCGATCCGCTCGTCATGACCGAAAGCGTCGTCGTCTCTGATGGCAAACTGTTCAGTCTGGCCATTACCTCGCCGACCGAGGACGCGATCACGACAGGCAGCATCACCGGCAGTACTTCACCGAACGGCACGTATTCGCTGGTCGTCAGCGCACTCGCCACGGACCGACAGGGCAACCCGGTTCCGGCAGGTACCTCGATCCGCTTCGGTGCGATCGACGGACCCGCGTACGGCTTCCCGTTCGAAGGCCCGGGCCGTCTCCTGATCGCCGGCACGGACGGCGACCCGCAGGAATCGGGTACGCTGTTCACGTCTCTGACGGGCTGCTTCACGGGTTTCATCAAGCCGACCGACCCGCGCTGCTCCAGCACAGGACCAGGCGAACGCGCGGGTCCTGGCGACACGCTGCTGGTCTTCGGCGATCTCGTACCAGGCAACCGCGATCTGGAATCGGCACGCACGGTTGCGACGGTGAACACCTCGATGAGCCTGAATGTCACCGTGCCGTTCAATCGCAACGACGACAGCGGCAACATCGTCAACAGCGGTTCCGTGCTTCCCTACGTGATCGGTCGCGCGATCGATTCCAATATCCGCGACAGCGGCAGCTTCAACGGCGGCGTGCTTGGCGTCACCAACGAGAACGGCGTCGCGACCGCGGTGCTTAACTATCCGAACAATCGCCTCGGCAAGCTCGTCTACCTGTTCGCGCAGGGCGACGGCGTCGGCGCAGGCGGCGCGATCAAGAAAGTCACCGATATCGGCTCGTATCGCTTCGCCGGCATTGCGGATCTCATTCTGACGGCCAATCCCGAGGAAATCACCGGCAATTCGACGTCAGCCGTCACGGTCTGCGTGGTCGACGCGCTCGGCGCGCGGATGCAAGGTCTCGCGATCCGCTTCTCGTTCGCTGGGCTGCCGCCGGGCGGCCAGGGCTTCGTCGACAACATTCGGGGTTCGGGTGTCGTGGAAGACCGTACCGGCGCCGACGGCTGCACGGTCGCGCTCGTGCGCACGCTGGGTGTCGGTCAGGGCGGCGGCGGTGGCACTGACCAACCGCGCGTTGTCTTCTCGTACGGCGAATACAGCGATGACGTGATCATCGGTGACGGCGGCGCAGGTTCCCTGACGGCCGCGCCGAGCTCGTTCCGTGGCACCGGCGGCACGATCACCCTGACCCTGCGTGACGGTGCCGGCAATCCCGTCCCAGGCGTGAACATCAACACCCAGTGCACGGGCGACGTCAGCATCCAGACTCCGGCCGGCGTGACCAACGCGCAGGGCCAGACCACGGCGGTGATCAATGGCGACAACCTCAACGGCTATGGCGATCCGGGCGACGGCGAATGCGTCTTCACCGCCTCGTCGGGCGAGGAGACGACCGTGACGTTCACCGGCATCGACCTGTGCGAGACGACGATCAGCCCGCCCCCGCCGCCTGGACTTTGCGGAACGACGACGACGCCGATCCAGCTGACCGTGGCCGTCGCGCCGACGCCGGCCGGCCCGGTCGCCTGCGGCCTGACCGTCGCGAGCACCCCCGCAGGAATCACCTGCAGCGCACCAGCTGGCGGCGGCTCGCAGACCTGCAACGCGTCCTACGACCAGGGTACGTCCGTGCAACTGGTGGCCGTCGGTACGGGCACCAGCTGTCCAGCCAATACTGCGCCGGTGACCGGTGTGCCGCCTGCAACGCCGTACAAGACCATTACCTACAGCGGCGGCTGCACGCAGAACGGTCCGCTCAGCGCGACTGTGGCGCTGAATTCGGCACAGAGCTGCAACGTCACGGTCACTGTGACGCCGTAGCACTAGCGCTGAACGGGTAAAGACGCAGGGGCCGCCGCAAGGCGGCCTTTGCTCTTTTTGCACGCCGCAAGGCCGCGCTCGCGGGTACCGACGCCCGCCAGCCCCTGCTAGCATCGGCGCAGCACAGGGAGCTGCTCATGTCCGCAACCTCTTTTCGCGTCGACGTGCCCGCCGGCAGTGTTCTGTTTCATCAGGGTGATGCGCCGACTTCGGCCTTCCTGCTGGAAACCGGTTCCATCGAAGTCACCACGGCGCAGGGCGCAAACTCTCGCCGTCTGGGCGTGCTCGGACCCGGCGACCTGCTCGGCGAAATGGCCGTACTCGACGATTCGCCGCGCACCGCGACGGCGCGCGCATTGTCCGACTGCGTGCTGATGCCGATAGACCGCAAGCAGTTCGCCGAGCGACTCGACTCGGCCGACCCGGTCGTGCGCGCGCTGCTGTTGAGCCAGATCTCGCGCTATCGCTCGGCGCTGGCGCAGCTCTCCGGTCAGTCTGAGCCTCTGTCCAGCGCAGTCCCGACGCCGCGCACCAACGACGCATTGCTGGCGATGGACAAGATTCGCCTCGAAAGCCATCTGCGCGAAGCGCTGGACAAGGGCGATCTCGAAGTGCGCCTGCAGCCCATTCTCGACATCGAACGCAACCGCATCGCCGGCTTCGAGGCGCTGACGCGCTGGACCCACCCGGAGCGTGGTCCGGTATCGCCGGCCGAGTTCATCGCGCTGGCCGAGGAAACCTCGCTGATCGTGCCGGTCGGCGACTATGTGCTCGACCAGGTTTGCGGCGCCCTGCAGCACCTGCGCGGCCGCGTCAACGGTGAGCCGGTCTTCGTCGCGCTGAACGTGTCGGGTCGCCAGCTCGACGATGCCGCGCTGCTGGATCGCTTTCTCACCGTCGTGCACGCCCACGGCCTGAAGCCGGCGCAGCTGAAGATCGAAATCACCGAAAGCCTGGTGCTGAACTACGAGCAGGTCGCCGGCATCATCGCTCGCTGTCACGCGGCCGGTCTCAAGGTCGCGCTCGACGATTTCGGCACCGGCTATTCCAACCTCGGTCATCTGCACAAGCTCGAGTTCGACACGCTGAAGATGGATCAGGGCTTCGTGCGCCAGATGCACGAACCGCGCTGCCTGGCGATCGTGCGCGCCGTCGTCGCAATGGCGCATTCGCTGGGCTGCGATATCGTCGCCGAAGGCGTGGAGACGCCGGAGCAACTGCAGGCGCTCGGCGCGCTCGGCTGCACGTACGCGCAGGGTTACCTCATCGGCAAGCCCATGCTGCTGGAGGATGCAATCGCGCTGGTCTGAACCTGGCCCGGCCGTGCCGTTGGTCGGGTAGCGCTGGGCCTGCGCCCTGCGGCAAACTTTCCGGCCTGGCCGCGGTCCAAGTCGGCCGTCCCGACTTCCTGGCGACCCTTTCCATGGATCAACCCGAAACGCAGCGTGTGCCGACGCTGATCGACACGTTCCGCGCGCTGCGCGATGACCTCTCCGGCTGCATCATCGGCCAGAGCCATCTGGTCGACCGTCTGCTGATCGCCCTGCTCGCCGACGGCCATCTGCTCGTCGAAGGCGCGCCGGGGCTGGCCAAGACCACCGCGATCAAGGAGCTGGCCAGCCGCATCGAGGCCGACTTCCACCGCGTCCAGTTCACCCCGGATCTCCTGCCCGCGGACCTCACCGGCACCGAGATCTACCGCCCGCAGGAGGCCCGCTTCGAATTCCAGCGCGGCCCCATTTTCCACAACGTCATCCTTGCCGACGAAGTCAACCGCGCGCCGGCCAAGGTGCAGTCGGCGCTGCTCGAAGCGATGGGCGAGCGCCAGGTCACCATTGGTCGCACGACCTATCCGCTGCCGCCGCTGTTCCTCGTCATGGCGACGCAGAATCCGATCGAACAGGAAGGCACCTATCCGCTGCCCGAAGCGCAGCTTGACCGCTTCCTCATGCACGTCACGATCGGCTACCCGGACGCCGATTCCGAAGCGGCCATCCTCACGCTCGCGCGCGCTCGCGCCCGCGCCGAACTGCAGCACGTATCCGCGCCACCGCAGCGTCTGAACCAGGCGCAGATCTTCGCCGCGCGCGAAGCCGTGCTCGATCTGCACCTCGCGCCGGCGCTGGAGCGCTACATCGTCGAACTCGTGATCGCCACGCGCAACGCGGCTCGGCATGGCGACGATCTCGCGCGCTGGATCTCCTTCGGCGCGAGTCCGCGCGGCACCATCGCGCTGGACCGCTGCGCACGCGCGCATGCCTGGCTCGCCGGCCGCGACTATGTGCTGCCCGAGGACATCCATGCGGTCGCCACCGACGTGCTGCGCCACCGCGTGCTGCTGACCTACGAGGCCGAGGCCGAAGGCGTGCGCACCGATCACGTCATCGCGCAACTGCTGTCGCGCATCAGCCTGCCCTGAAGCGCATGGTCTCCGGCACCGCCGCCACGCCCGCTTCCGGCAACCCGCCGACGCGCCCCGTACCACGAGGCACGTCGGCGGTTCAGGTCGACCTCGACAGCCTGATCGCCCTACGCCTTGCGGCGCGTTCGCTGGTGCTCGCGGCTTCGCGCAAGGTGGCGACCTCCCAGGCCGGCATCAAGACTTCGCGCTTCCGCGGACGTGGCGTGGACTACGTGGAATCGCGCGGCTACCAGCCCGGCGACGACATCCGCAGCATGGACTGGCGCGTCACCGCGCGCAGCGGCAAGCCGCATACCAAAGTGTTCCAGGAAGAACGCGAGCGCAGCGTGCTGCTCGTCGTCGACCATTCCCCGAGCATGCATTTCGGCACGCGGGTCTGCTTCAAATCGGTGCAGGCCGCGCGCGCGGCCGCGCTGATCGCCTGGAGCGCCATCCGCGGCGGCGACCGCGTGGGCGCTTTGGGCTTCGGCTGCGGCGTCACCGGCGAGGTACGACCCGCCGGCGGCCCGCGCGGCGTGCTGCATTGCCTGCGCGCACTGGCCGACTGGGATCTGCTCGCGCGCACCGATCGCGCCGCCGCGCCGGCGACCTTGTCGCAGGCGCTGGAACGCACGCGGCGCCTGGCACGGCCGGGCTGCCTCGTCGTGCTGCTCAGCGATGGTTTTTCCAGTGACGCGGCGGCTGAAGCACCGCTGGCGCGTCTGGCGACGCACGGCGAGGTGCGTCTGGTGCTGCTGACCGACGCGCTGGAGACGCAAGCGCCGCCACGCGGCCGCTACGCGGTCGAAGTCGGCGGCCAGCGCCGCTGGCTCGAATTCGGCGGGCGCACCGATGCACGCTGGACCGATGCGTTCCGCGAGCGCCGGGAGTTGCTGCTGCGGCAGACCCGCCGGCTAGGGATTGGCAGACTGACACTGGATACGCGCGACGATCTCACGCGCAGTCTGGCGTCGCTGGGCCTCGCCCTGGCCACGCGCAGGAACGCGGGCTGATGGCCGCCAGTCCGATGGCTGAAACTATTCCACAATTGCGCGATATCCACCTGCCGGCGGAGCCGTCCGCGTGGCCGCCGGCGCCGGGCTGGTGGGTGCTCGGACTGCTTTCGCTGGCTGCGGTCGTGGCACTGCTCTGGCTGCTGCGGCGGCATCTGCGGCGGCGCCGGCGACAGCGGCGGCTGATCGCCGAGCTCGACCGGCTGCAACCGTCGACGTGCGATGCCGCCGCGGTGCCGGTCTATCTGGCCGCGCTGTCGCAGTTCCTGCGCCGGCTCGCGCGCGCCGTGCGTGCCGATGCGGCGAACCTGCGGGGCGAGGAATGGATCCAGTTTCTCGACCGCCACGGCGATGGTTTCCACGCCTACGCGGGTGCCCTGAATGACGCCGCCTGGCGGCAGCAGGCCAGCGTCGACGTGAAGGCGCTGCATGCGCTCGCGCGCGGCCATCTGCAGCGCGTGCTGCGCCGCGAGCTGCGTGATGTTTGACTGGGCCTGGCCATGGCTGTTCCTGCTGTTGCCGCTGCCCTGGCTGGTGCGGCGCTGGTTGCCGGCAGCCGACGAGCACGGCGCGGCGCTGCATCTGCCGTATGCCGGCGTACTCGATCCGGGCGAAATCGCGGGCGGGTCGCGCCGCGCCGCGGCCGCGCGCCTCCTGGCCTGGCTGGTCTGGGTCCTGCTCGTCGCCGCGGTCGCGCGGCCGCAATGGATAGGCGAGCCCGCCGACGTGCCGCGCAGCGGCCGCGAACTGCTGCTCGCGCTCGATGTGTCGGGCAGCATGAACATCGGCGACATGACGCTCAGCGGCAGCCAGGTCACGCGTTTCCAGGCCATGCAGGCCATCGTCGGCGACTTCATCGCGCGCCGTGCCGGCGATCGTGTCGGGTTGATCCTGTTCGGCTCCAACGCCTACCTGCTGACGCCGCTGACCTTCGACGTGAAAACCGTGAAGACCCAGCTCGACGAATCGGCCGTCGGCCTGGCTGGTCGCGAGACCGCGATCGGCGATGCGCTGGGCCTTGCGGTCAAGCGCCTGCGCGACCGGCCCGAGGCGCAGCGCGTCGTGATCCTGCTGACCGACGGTGTCAACACCGCCGGGGAGGTCGAGCCGCGCAAGGCGGCCGAGCTGGCACAGTCGGAAAAAGTCAAGGTCTATACGATTGGACTCGGCTCCGAGCGGATGCGCGTCGACGACTTCTTCGGTAGCCGCTCGGTCAATCCGTCGGCCGATCTGGACGCGCCGCTGCTGACCGAGATTGCCGAGAAGACCGGGGGCCGCTTCTTCCGCGCGCGCGATACGGCGGAGCTGGCCGGCATCTACCGCGAGATCGACCAGCTCGAGCCGGCCGCCGACCAGAGCGAGCGCTACCGGCCGGTTGCCGAACTGTTTCATCTGCCGCTAGGGCTGGCATTGCTGCTGGTGCTGCTGCCGGCGCTCGATCCTCGCCGCTATGCGGGCTTCCGCCTTGCCGGTCCGAACGGGCGCAGCGATCCATGACGGCCGAATTCGTCCTGCTGCGGCCCTGGTGGCTGCTGGCGCTGCTGGCGTTGCCGCTGCTGTGGTTCGCGCTGCGCGCCGACGGCGGCGCTCAGCGCAGCTGGGCGCGTGCGATCGATGCGCACCTGTTGAAGCACCTGCTGGCCGGCAGCGAGGTGTCGCGCCGCTGGCCGCTGGCGTTGTTGGGCGGCGGCTGGCTGGTCGCCTGCGTTGCGCTGGCTGGCCCGGCCTGGGAACGTCTGCCGACACCGCTGTATCGCAACCAGGCCGCGCGCGTGATCGCGCTGGAGCTCAATCCGAGCATGCTCGCGGCGGATCTCAAGCCCAACCGGCTGACCCGCGCGCGCTTTGCGATACGCGACTTGCTCGACACGCTCGGCGACGGCCAGGTCGCACTGCTGGGCTATGCCGGCGATGCCTTCGTGGTCGCGCCGATGACCGACGACGCGGCTACAGTGCGCAACCTGCTGGCGGAACTGGACCCCGGTGTCATGCCGGTCGGCGGCAACGCGACCGCGATCGCGATCCGCCGCGGTGTGGAGCTGATCCGCCAGTCCGGTAGCGGCGGCGGCGAGCTGCTGCTGGTCTGCGACGCGGTCTCCGGCGATGCCGTGACCGCGGCGCGCGAGGCGCAACAGCAGGGCGTGCGCGTGTCGGTGCTCGCGGTGGGTACCGCCGCCGGTGCGCCGGTCAGTTTGCCACAAGGGGATTTCTGGAAAGATGCCAACGGCGACATCGTCGTGCCACGGCTGAACGCCGAGCGGCTGCGCGCTGTCGCCGACGCGGGCGGCGGCCGCTTCGTGCAGATCGACAGCGGCACCGCGGCGAACCTGACGACGCTGCTGGCAACAGCGACGACGGCCGCGCCGGGCAGCGATGGGGCAGGCGTGGAAAGCGCGCAATGGCGTGATCGTGGCCCGTGGCTGGCCTTGCTGCTGCTGCCGCTGGCGCTTGCGGGTTTTCGTCGCGGCTGGCTGCTCGCGCTGCTGCTCGCTGCCGGCCTTGCCCCGCCGCGTCCGGCCCAGGCACTGCAATGGAGCGATCTGTGGCAGCGCGCCGACCAGCAGGCCTGGCAGTCGCTACAGGCGGGGCAAGCCGAGCAGGCGGCGGCGCTGGCGCGCGATCCGGACCTGCGCGGCGCGGCGAAGTTCCGCGCCGGTGACGCGGCCGGCGCCGCGGCCGACTGGGCGCCGGGCCGCAGTGCCGACGCGGCCTACAACTTCGGTAACGCGTTGGCCCGGCAACAGCAGTACGAACAGGCCATCGCGGCCTGGGACGAGGCGCTGCGGCGCGATCCCGGCCATGCGGACGCCGCGGCGAACAAGCAGGCGGTCGAGGAATGGCTGCGTCAGCAGCAACAGCAGAAATCGGCGCAGGACAAGAACGGTTCTTCCAAGGACCAGCAGTCACCGTCCGGTGCGAAGCCCGACCAGCCAGAGCAGGGCAACCAGGACGGTTCGGACGCCGCGCAGCAGTCGCAGGACGCCAGCGCCGGCGAGCCGGGGCAGCAACAGGACGGCAAGGCCGGCCAGCAGGGTGAAGCCGCGCAGAGCGGCCAGCCGGGCGCGCAGTCGCAGGCCGACGACGCCTCGCGCGCGGCGGGCGAAACGCAGCAGGGCCAGGACCAGGCCTCGCGCGAAGGTAGGGCCAAACCCGGCGAACAGGACGACAGCAAGGCCGAAGCGGGGCAGGGTGCCCAGGCCAAGGCCGATGCGAAACAGCAGGAGGCGTTTCGCCAGGCGATGGAACGCGCGCTGAAGCAGGGCGGCGATGACAAGTCCGACGCGGCAAAGCGCGCGAGTTCGGGTGAGAAGACCGATGCCAAGCCGGGCGACAAGGCCGGCGACCAGACTGTCGCGGTGCCGGCGGAAACCGAGGCCGAGCGCGAGCAGCGCCAGGCCGTGGAGCAGTGGCTGCAGCGCGTGCCGGACGATCCCGGCGGCCTGCTGCGGCGCAAGTTCCAGCTCGAATACGAACGGCGCCAGCGCGGCGCGCAGCGCGGAGACCGCTGATGTCCTCTGCGAAGGTGCGCAACTGCGGATGGCACGCGGAATCGTCGGCGTGGCGCGGCGCACTGGTATGCCCCTGCGCACGCCGCCATGGTCGTTGTCGCGGCGCCTGCCGTACGTTGTCATCGCGCTTCATCGAACCCACCCGGCAGAACATTCCATGATCCGACGATTGCTGTTGCTGCTCGTGCTTTGCGGCTTCGCCGGGCAGGTTAGCGCCGCCGAGTCGACGCGGGCCTGGTTCGATCGCGACAGCGTGCAGCTCGGCGAAACCGTCACGCTCAACGTCGAGACGACCGAGTCGGCCAGCGAGCCGGATTTCAGCGTGCTGGAAGCGGATTTCGAACTGCTCGGCCGTTCGAGCTCGAGCTCCGTCAGCATCATCAACGGCAGCGCCAGCAGCACCATGCTCTGGGCCGTAGGTCTGAAGCCGCGCCGCGAAGGCACGCTGACCGTCCCGGCACTGCCCGTCGGCAAGAGCACGACTGCACCGGTCGCGCTGACCGTCGGTGCGGCGCCGGTCATCGCGGCCGCCAGTCCCGGCGACGATTTCTTCATCGAGGTCACGGCCGAGCCCCTGACCGCCTATGTGCAACAGCAGATCCGCGTCACCGTGAAGTTCTTCTACGCGGTGAATCTCACCGATGGCGCCGTCGAGGAACTCAGCGTGGCCGACGCCGTGGTGCAGAAGCTCGGACAGGATCGCAGCTATGACGTCGAGCGCTCGAACCGGCGCTATCGCGTGCTGGAGCGGCGCTATGCGGTGACCGCGCAGAAGAGCGGAGCCCTGCAGCTGCCGGCGCTGAATTTTCGCGGTCGCGCGCTCAGCGGCAACGACCCGAACGCGATGTTCTTCGGCCGCGGTCGCGCCGTCACCACGCGTTCGGAAGCGCTGTCCGTCGCGATCAACCCGCGGCCGGCCGGCTCTGGCGACGGCGCCTGGCTGCCGGCGCAGTCGCTGCAATTGCAGGCCGAAGGCGCCGACGGCGCGACCCAGGGCCGCGTCGGCGAGCCGCTGACGATCACGCTCACCATCGTCGCCCAGGGCCTGGGGTTCGAACAATTGCCAGAACTGGAGCTGCCGCCGATCGACGGCGCGGAGATCTATCCCGACAAGTCGGTCACGCGCTCGCGCGAGAACGGCGGCTGGATCATCGGCGAACGCAGTCGCAAGTTCGCGATCGTGCCGACGCGAGCGGGCACCCTACGCATTCCGCCCGCATCGCTGGACTGGTGGGATACCGCCGCCGATTCGGCAGCAAAGGCGCAGACCCGCGAGATCACGATCGAGATCGCCGAAGCCGCGCCCGGCGCGGTGCCGACAACGACGGCCCCGGCCGCCAGCGGAACGAGCGGCACGGCTGCGCTCCCCGGCGAAGCGGAGTTGCTCATTGCATTCTGGCGTTTTGTCGCTTTTGTTACGTTGGCCCTCTGGCTCCTGACGCTCGCGATCTGGTTCGTGTCTCGGCGTCGCGCAACTGCGCGCGCGAAGCCGAACGCGCCGGCGGCCGTGGTCTTCAGCCCGACGCGGCGCAGCTTCGAACAGGCTGTCGTGGCCGGCGACGCGGCTGCGGCAGCGCAGCGCCTGCTCGCCTGGGCACGCAGCGAAGGGCTGCGCGCTCCGCATCTCGGCGAACTGGCCGCGCAGCTTGATTCGCCCGCGCAGAGAGAGGCCATCGCGCAACTGCAGGCCGCGCTGTACGGCGGTGACGCCGGTGCCGCGACGCCGCGCGATCTCGCGACGCCGTTCGCGACAGGATTCGCGTGCGCGCCGCGCACCGCGGCGAACGAGGAAGGCAGCGTGCTACCGCCGTTGTGGAGCCGGGGCTAGCCCTCCGGTCTTCGTCAACGCAGGAGGGGCGGCTTCGGGCCTTCGGCCGTCGCGCGCCGCGGTTCAGTCCGCCACCAGTGCCGCCTGCTTGAGCGCAATGAATTGGTCGTAGTCGCGCACGTAGTCGCCGGCCTCGTAGTGGTGCGAGGCGAACACGAGCAGCACCGCGTCGCTGGAATATTTGTACTGGATACCCCAGACCATCGGCGGCATGTGCACGCCGAGTTCGGGACGGTCGAGCAGGAACTCCTGCCGGTGCACGCCGTCGTCGACGACGACGGCGACGCTGCCCTTGGTGCAGATCAGGAACTGGTGGCAGGCCAGGTGGGCGTGTTCGCCGCGGGTTTCCGTACTGGGGACGTCATAGACCAGAAAGTAGCGGCGTACCGGGAAGGGCACGTCGTGAGGGAATTCGCCGGCGCTCAGGTTGCCGCGCGGGTCGTTGACCTGACGCAGCCGATGCAGCGTCACGCCGCGCACCTCGGTGGCGGCAACGCCGGGCTGCGACGGGAATGGCGTCGTGGCGGCGGGCTTGCCGGCCTGCTGCGTGGCCGAGGCGACATAGCCGGTGATGCGTGCGGGGTTGCCCCTGACGATCGCGTGCGGCGGCACCGAACGCGTGACCACGGCGCCCGCGCCGACCATCGCGTGCTGGCCGATGCTGACACCGGGCAAGATGGTCGCGTTCGCGCCGATCGAGGCGCCGCGGCCCAGCGTGGTCGCCGCGAATGCCTCCGGATACTGCTTGCTGCGCGGGAACGGATCGTTGGTGAAGGTGGCGTTCGGTCCGATAAATACGGCGTCCTCGACGCGCAGGCCGTCCCACAGCTGCACGCCGCATTTGACGGTGACGCGGTCGCCGACGATGACGTCATTCTCGATGAAGACGTGATCGCAGATGTTGCAGTCGGCGCCGATGCGCGCGCCGGGCAGAACATGCGCAAACGCCCAGATCCGCGTGCGCTCGCCGATCTCGCTGCTTTCGCAGCAGGCCAGCGGATGGACGAAGTGGTTCATGCGGTTGCCTTTCAAGCCTTCCCCTTCAAGGGGGTGAAGGACGATGGCTTGGAGCCGAAGGCTCTCATCGTCCTGAACGCCCAACGGGCCGGATGGTTGGGTGGGGATGGTGTGGTGCTTCGAAGTTCCAGATTACTGCAGGACGCGAAAAAACGACGGACAAGATGGCCATACGCTCAACGCATTTTCGGCGCGTCGGAGCAACACCACCCCCGCCCAACCCTCCCCCTGAAGGGGAGGGCTTTTTTGGGGCCGACGAAGGGTTGAACGCCATGGTTAAACGCATTCAGACAACGGCGATGCAATCTGCAACCCATCGTGCGCGGTCAGCAATGCCTGCTCGCCGCCGCACCAGGCCCCGTCGTGGCGCGAGAAGTAGCGTGCGCGGAAACGCCGCGCGTCCGCGTCGTCGAGCCATCCCAGAGGCAGGCCCGGGAACGGCGCCAGGCACGCCAGGTCGCCGGGCTCCTGCTGCAACGGATTGCCGCCGCCGTCGAGCACCTGGACGTTCATGCCGAGGCTGCGGCACTGCAGTTCATCCGTATACACGGGTAACAGTGGACAACCCAGCGCGAGCAGGCACAGGCCGCCGGCATCGCCGCCGCAGACCGACAGCATCACGCGGTCCTTGCTGCGCGCATACACCTGCTCGATGACCGCCGGCGGCGGTGCCGCGCCGGTCGCGAGGATGGTCCGCAGCGACAGCAGCTTGTGCGAATCGCGAGGCTGCAACGCCGATGCGGCCAGCGCCGCGAGCTGTCCGGTATCGGTTGCCAGCACGGTGACGGCCTGTGCGTCGACGAGGTCCCACGTAGCGCTGTCGGCCAGATCGAGGGCGTCGCCAGCGAGTATCAGGGTCGAGCCGGCCGCGAGCGCGGAGGTAAGCCAGTACCATTCCGGCCTGCCTGGCATGGCCGCATGCAGCACGCGGTCCTCGCGTTTGAGATCGACGTGCAGCAGCAGGTCCTTGAGGTGCTGGATCAACGTACCGCCGGCCGAATGCAGGCTGGTTTCGCCATCGGCGCGGTACAGCGCATACAGCGGCTGGTCGAAGCCCGAAAGCTCGAAGGACAGCGGTACGAGGTCGTGGGCGAGCAGTTCGCCCCAACTGCGGCGTGCATGGGCTGCCGAGCCGGCGACCGCCTGGCCGACGACGATGGTCTGCGCGGTATCGAGGAAATCGTCGATGCGCTCGAGTTGCGCCTCGTCGACGAAGACGAGGCGTGGCGCGAGCGACTTCAGCGCGGCACGCAGCGCGGACGCATCCGTGTCCGGCGCCAGCGCCGACCAGACCGCGCCGACGGCGACGCTCGCGAGCATCGCGACCACGGCCTCACTGCCGTTGCGCAGTAGCCCGGCCACGATGTCGCCGGGCTTGAGGCCCTGCGCACGCAGCGCCGCGGCGACCCGCGCTACCTGCTGATGCAGCTCGGCGTAGCTGATCTCCTGCCACGCGCCGGCCGCATCGCGGGAGACCAGCGCACAACGCTCGTCGCGGATGCGCAGCAGGTTCTGGGCAAAGTTCAGGCGTACGCCGGGAAACCAGCGCGCATCGGCGATATGTGCGGCGGGCGTGATGACGTCGTGGAACGTGCCGACGGCGCGTATGCCGCAGAACTCCCACACCAGCGGCCAGAAGCGCTCCGGATGATGAATCGAGAAATCGTAGATCGCGGCGTAGTCGCGCAGGTCGTCGTTGCCGGTCTGCTCGCGCGCGAAGCGCACGAAGCGGCTGAGGTTGGCGCGTTCGACGCGTTCCGTGCCCGGTACCCAGATCGGCTTCTTCATGAGGTGTCTTACCTGTCTTCCGTGTCGCCGCGATACCGCGGTAGCCGTGCCGCCGGGGCGAAGTGTGCCAGAGCCATCGCGCCTGCGCGCTACCGCTTGTCGTCGTCGCGCGCGTTCATCAATGTGACGAAAAAAGCGGAACGAATGCTAAAACCGGTAGCGCAACTTGGCCAGGAACTGGTCCGCATCGCGCAAGCTCAGCGCGTCGACGAACAGCTCGGCGCTGTCGTCGCGTCGGTCGCGCTCTTCATAGCCGCCGCGGCTGTAGACGAGATAGAGCTCCGACTGCGGCGCAAGTTCATAGCGATAGCGCAGCTGCAGGCCGAAGTTGTTGACGCTGAAATCCTCCGCCTCGCCGGCGCGCGCAAGGCCACCCCGATCGGTGATGCGATAGGCCGTTGCGTCATGCGCGTCGACCGCGAACCACTGCAGTTTGGCACGCAATTCGTGCCGTGCTTTCGGAAACCAGTTGATGTTCAGCGCCGTGGCCCACTGCGTGCGGCGATAACTCGCGAGGCGATCGCCGTCGAGCCAGATCAGCCAGTCGCGGCTCCAGCGCGGATTGAATTCGCCGTCGATCGACAGACGGTCGCTAACGCTGTAGCTGATGCCCGATTCGAGCTGGAATGCCCGTCCGTTCACGCCTTCCTCGAACACCCAGGCACCCAGCGAGTACTGCCATTTGCCGCGGCGCGCGCTTTCGTACTCGCTGAACAGCCACTGGCGCGGGCCGCGCCAGACCTTGCCGTTGCCTCGAGCTATCTGGTCGTCGTAGCCGGCGCTGTCCACGCGCAGCTCGAGGAAATATGTGCCACCGGCGCGGAACTCGGCGTTGCGCGTGAGATAGCCGTAGGAATTCAACCGGTCGCCGTCGTCGTTCGCGCGGTACATACCGAGGGCGCGCCAGGTCACGGCGGCGGTGGCCGCGTCCGCGGGCAGGTCATTGCGTGTGTAGCTGGATTCCCAATAGGCGCGGTTCAAGTTGTTGCGCGGCATGTAGCCCGCATCGTTGAAGTCCAGCGCGTCGCCGAGGTGGGTCAGGATCGCCGTGTGCTGCAGATTTTCCGACGGCGTCGCGGTCAGGCGCAGCACGCCGCCGCTGTCCTTGCTCGTGGCGCCGGACTGGTCGATCTGCGACAGCAGCAGCTGACCTTCCAGGCGCAGGGACGGCGCGATCTGCCAGCGCCAGTCGTTGGCCAGCACATCGGCCTGACGATCCAGCGCAGGCCGGTCGACCGAGGTCACGAGCGCGCCGATGCTGGATTCGCCAAAGGTATACAAAAGGCGGCCGGCGGCGAAGCGGCGTCCGGCCTCGTCGTCTTCCTCGGCCAGGAATGCGCCGTACTTGACGTTGCCGGCGGTGCCGTTGAGCTTGAGCGCGGCGGTGATATCCGCGGCGCGGCCGCTGCCGTCGTCGGAGGCCGCGCCGACGCGGCGTGTATACAGCAGCACGCCGTCGGGCGCGCTGCGCAGGTCGAACAGCGCCTGGTTCTCGGTGAAGAACGGGCGCTTGTCGGAGTAGTAGGTTTCGATCGCGTCGAAGTTCACGACGAGTTCGTCCGACTCGACCTGGCCGAAGTCCGGGTTCACCGTCGCGGTCAGCTGGAAATCACCGCTGGGCTTCCAGAACAGATCGGCGCCGGCACGAAACTCGCTGCCCGGATGCTTGAGGTCGTACAGCGCCGATACGTAGGGAAAGAAATCCAGGATCTGTGCGCGGTACTGCGGAATGGTCACTCGCTGGAACGCGGACAGGAACACCGGGTTGCCGTAGAACGCGGTCGGCACGGCCGAGCGCTCGTTGCGTGCGGCGGTCACGCGGTCCACGTAGACCGCGACGTCGCGCGTCGGCGTGCCGCTCGCGCGCATGCTGGCAATGGTCCAGGGCAGCAGGATCTCCGCGCTCCAGCCCTCGGCGTCTTCCTGCACGGCGTGTTGCCAGTCCGCGTCCCAGTCGGTACTGAACTGGTTTTCGTCGGTGATGATCGCGTCCTCGATCGAATCGGACAGCGATACGGTGAAGTTGTAGCCGGTCTTGCCGTCGGCGTCGAAGTCGATCATGACGTTGACGCGATCGGCATTGCGTATGCGGTCGCGTGGCGTGAACGGCTTGACGCGCGCGATCGAGGCGGGCTGTTCGCAGCGGAAGGCGAACGCGATGCCCTCGGGCGTGGACAGCAGCCGCGCCTCGGTCACGACGCTCGCTGTGTCCAGCGTATAGGGCTGGGTGCGCTTGAAGTCGCGGAACACCTGCGCCTCGCGCCACTGCGGCTCGTCGATCTGCCCATCGATGCGCAGCGCGGCCTTGGCGGTCGCGCCGACGAGACAAAGCAGGGACAGGACTACCGGTCGGACGAACATGGCGTGATGGCGAGCGCACAAAAAGGGCGGTGCATGCTACGCGCTGAGAACGGTGCTGGCGATGACCTGTGTTGCCTGCAGCGCTGAATCGGTGCACGCGTTCGCCGAAACGAAAAGGCCCGCGCGCGGCGGGCCTCTCGCGTGACAGTAGAGCGTGTCAGCCCAGTGCAGCCTCGAGTTCCGGCACCAGCACGAACAGGTCCCCGACGAGACCGATGTCGGCGATTTCGAAGATCGGCGCTTCCGAATCCTTGTTGATCGCGACGATGGTGCCGGCGTCCTTGATGCCGGTCAGGTGCTGGATCGCGCCCGATATGCCGATCGCCATGTACAGCGCCGGCGAGATGATCTTGCCGGTCTGACCGACCTGCAGGTCACTGGGCACGTAGCCCGCGTCGACCGCCGCGCGCGAGGCGCCGACGCCGGCACCGAGCTTGTCCGCGAGCTTGTAGATCACGGCGAAGTTCTCCGCCGAGCCCACACCGCGGCCACCCGAAACGACGCGGCCGGCGCTCTGCAGGTCCGGGCGATCGCTCTTGCCCTGCTGCAGTTCGACGAAGCGCGTATGCGTAGGCAGCTCAGTGCTGATGCTCAGTGCTTCGACGGCGGCCGAACCACCGCCGCTCGCGGCCGCGAACGAGGCCGTGCGGACGGTGCCGACGAGCGTCGTGTCGGTTGGTGCCTCGACCGTGACGATCGCGTTGCCGGCGTAGATCGGGCGCTTGAACTGATGCGCGCCGAGCACTTCGGCGATATCGGACACCTGCGCCACGCCGAGCAGTGCGGCGATACGCGGCGCGAGATCCTTGCCGAACGTGGTCGAGGGCGCTAGCACGTGGCTATAGCCCTGCGCCGCCGCGACGACCTGCGGGGCGTAGACCGCAGCGAGTGGGTGCGCGTTGGCGGCATTCGTGACGGTCAGCACCTTGCCGACGCCGTCGATGGCGGCAGCCTCGGCGGCGATGGCCTCGGGCGCGTCGGCCAGCACGAGCACGTCGATACTTTGCGCGTCGAACGCCTTGGCGCAGGTGACGCAGCGCGCCGTGCTTGAATTGAGCTTGCCGTTGAGGTGTTCGGCGACGATCAGAACTTTGCTCATGAACTTCATCCGTTGGTTGGACGGCGCTGCGCGGGATTCGCGGCAGGCGCGGTCGCGAAGGAGTTACACCAGACCCTTGGTCTTCAGCAGCGCGACCAGTTCGGCCACGTCCTTGACCATGATGCCCTTGCTGCGCTTGGCCGGCGCGGCGTAGCTCGTGGTCTTGAGATGATCGCCTGACTCCACGCCGAGCGATTCCAGCGCAATGGTTTCCATCGGCTTGGACTTGGCCTTCATGATGTCCGGCAGCTTGATGAAGCGCGGCTCGTTGAGGCGCAGGTCGGTGGTGATGACGGCGGGCAGATCGACCTCGATGACCTCGAGGCCGGCATCGACTTCGCGCGTCACGCGCGCGCTGCTGCCGTTGATCTCGACCTTCGAGGCAAAGGTCGCCTGCGGGCGGTTCCACAGGGCGGCGAGCATCTGGCCGGTCTGGTTGCAGTCGTCGTCGATGGCCTGCTTGCCGAGGATGACGATGTCCGGCTGTTCCTTCTCGATGAGCTTGAGCAGGGTGCGTGCGGCGGTCAGGGGCTGCACGGCCTGGGTGGTGACGACGTGGATGGCGCGGTTCGCGCCCATGGCCAGGCCGTTGCGCAGGTGTGCCTGGCAGTCGGCCGGGCCGATGGTCGCGACGATCACGTCGGTCGCGACGCCTTTCTCGCGCAGGCGCAGCGCTTCTTCCAGGGCGATGTCGTCGAACGGATTGGCCGATAGCTTGACGCCTTCGGTGACGACGCCGGAACCGTCCGGTTTGACCTGGATGCGCACGTTGTAATCGACAACGCGCTTGTAGCCGACGAGGATCTTCATGCAGCGTATTCCGTAGAGGACCAGGGAAAGCGGCCGCGGCCGCAGGCGGAAAGCCGTGAATTCTACCGCGCCGCGGCAGGTACGGCAGGGCGGGTAGTCCGGACAGCTTGCACGCGGGCGAGGATGGCGGCTGCGAACCGGTCGGCCGAGCCCTCGGCGTGGCCGAAGAATAGGGACGGTTCGCTGAGTTCAAGCTCCAGAAGGCGCGGGCTGCCGTCGTCGTCATGGATCAGGTCCACGCGGGCGTAGAGCAGCGCATCCGCGGCGGGAATCCGCGCCAGCGTCTCGAGTGCCAGCGCCATTTCGGCCGGGCTCGGCGCGCGCGCGGTGATGTGCTCGGGCGCGAACAGGGCGCGCGTCGCGTCCTCATTGCGGCGCAGCAGCGGCCCCTTGCGGATGGCATGGCTGAACTCGCCGTTGAACCAGAGCAGCGCAGTTTCGCCGTGTTCGTCGACGCGCGCGAGATAAGGTTGCAGCAGCGCGCTGCGGTCCGCGTCGAGCAGGCGCTGCAGGTGCGCGAGCGCGGCGTCGCTCTGTTCCGCGCCGTGGCGCTGCGCGTCGCGCGAACCCGCGCCGACGCAGGGCTTGACCACGAACTCGAAGGTGCCGGCGCTGGCGTACGTGGCGAGAAAACCGGTGAGCGCCGCGGCCGCGTCGTCGCCGGGCTCGACGAAGGTGCCCGGTACGGTGGCAATGCCCTGGTTCGCGAGTTCACCGAGATAGTGCTTGTCGACGTTCCAGCGCACGAGATCCGGCGGATTCAGCAGCGTCGTTTGCGCTGCGGCGCGGTCGACCCACGCGAGAAACTCGGCGAGCCGTTGGGTGTAGTCCCAGGTCGAGCGCAGCACAGCGACATCGTGCGTCGCCCAATCCGCCGCGTCATCGTCCCAGTCCAGCACGCTGACCGCCGCGCCGGCGCGCGTCAGCGCATCGACCAGCGGCGGCAGATCCTCGTCGAGATCGCGCGCGGCGCGGGCGGTGACCAGGGCGATGCGGGGTTGGGACATGGGCATCTCTTCCAGAGGTGTGGAGGTCTGCGAAAAACAGCGAGTCTAGCGGGTTGGCACGGAGTCCTTGCGCGACGGCTACAAGGCATCTCCGGCCCGTCGCGCGTTCTGGGGGCGCCAGAACCTGCGGTTCTGATCGGCGCCCCTCTCACCCCCGAGCTTGCCCGGGGACGATGGAGCGCTCGTCATTCCTTGCGCAGCACCAGCAGCGGTGACGTGCGCGCAATGCCGCGCGTGCCCAGCCAGCCGGCCAAGGTCACGAGCGCGACGGCCGCGACCACGCCGAGCGCGAACGGCAGCAGCGGCGGACTCCAGGCGATGCGGAACACGCCGCGACCCAGCGACAGGCCGGCGCTGATCGCGCCGACCGCGGCGATCAGGCCGGCGATGAAACCCAAAAGCGCGAACTCACCGAGCACGGTCGCGAGCAGCTGCCCACGGCGCGCGCCGAGCGTGCGCAGCATCGCGGTCTCGAAGCGGCGTTCCTCGGCGCTGACGTTGAGCGCGGCAATCAGTACGAGCAGGCCCGCGATGAGGCTGAAGCCGAGCACTGCCATGACCGCGCTCGTGACCTGGTCGATGATGTCGCGTACGCGGTCGAGGATGGCGTTGATGTCGATCATCGACAGGTTCGGAAATTCGCGCGAGATCGCCCGCAGGTCCACCGCGCGCTCGGCCGGCAGCCAGTAGCTCGCGATGAAGCTGTGCGGCAGCGCCGACGCGCTGGCCGGGTCGAGCAGCACGAAGAAATTGACGCGGAACGAGGTCCAGTCGGCTTCGCGGATGCTGCTGATGCGCGCCTCGATCGTGCGCTCGCCGACGGTGAACGTCATCGTGTCGCCGAGCTTCAGGCGCAGCATGTCGACCCAGACGCGTTCGACCGAGATTTGCGGTTCGGCCGCCTTGCCGTCGAACCAGGCGCCGGCTTTCAGCACGTTGGAGTCCGGCAATGTCGCGCTCCACGACAGTCGGGTCTCGCCGTTGATCCAGCCGGCGGCGCGGCGGTCGTCGTAGTCCTCGGCGCGCGGTGCCTTGCCGTTGATCGCGACGAGCTTGCCGACCGCGAGCGGCAGCAGGTTCATGTTCTTCGCGCCGAGCGCGACGAGTTGCTGCTCGACGCGGTCGCGTTGCTCGGGCTGCAGGTTCAGCAGGAAATGATTCGGCGTCTGCGGCGGCAGGTCGGCGCGCCACGCGGCGAGGAGTCCGGGACCGACGACAGCGAGCAGCAGCAGCGCGGTGAAGCTCAGTGCGAGCGCGGTGGCCTGGATCAGGCTAAGGCTGCGCCGGCGCGCGAGATTGGCCAGGCCGAAGCGCAGCGCGCCGGGGAGTCGCCGGCCCACGCGGCGTAGCAGCCAAATCAGCAGCAGCCCCATGGCCAGCGTCGCGATGGCGACGCCGGCGAGGCTGCCACCGATCGCCGAGGCAATCGCGGCGCTGCCGCTCTGGCTCGCGATCAGGCCGAATGCGACCAGCGGCGGCAGCAGGTACAGCAGATCGAAGCGGCGCGGACGCAGCGCTATCGCGCGCTGGAACACGCGCATCGGCGGAACGTCGCGCAGGCGTGCGAGCGGCGGCAGGGCGAAACCGACGAGTACGGCCAGACCGACCACGATCGCGGCGAGCGCCGGCCACAGGCTGGGCGGTGGCGCGGCGGTCGGCAGCAGGTTGCCCGCATAGCTCAGCACGGCCTGCTGCAGCGCGAGCCCGAGCCCTGCGCCGATGAGGCAGGCGGGCAGGCCGAGCAGCAGGATGGTCAGGCTCAAGGTGGCCAGCACGCGGTGCTTGCCCAGGCCGAGCGCGCGCAGCAGCGCGACCTCGTCGATCTTGCGCCGCGCATAGCGCTGCGCGGCGAGCGCGACGGCGATACCCGACAGCAGCGCCGACAGCAGCGCCGCCAGGCGCAGGAAGGATTCGCCGCGCTCGAACGCGCTGCGCAGGTTCTGCTGCGCTTCGGCGACTGTGACCAGTTGCGCGCCGTCGCTCAGGCGCGGCTTGGCCCAGGCCTGATAGTTCGCGAGCGCTGTCGGATCGCCGGCCAGCATGAGCTTGTGGCGCGCGCGCGAGCCCACACCGAGCAGTCCGCTGCTTTGCGCGTCGGCCAGCGCGACCACGAGCCGCGGCGCGAGCGAGAACATCTGCCCGCCGTCGGGCTGGCGCAGGATCTCGCCTTTCACGACGAGCGGCTTGCCTGCCAGTTCCAGCGCGTCGCCGGGCTTGAGTCCCAGCGCCGACAGCAGCAGTCCGTCCGCATAGGCTTCGCCCGCGGCCGGCGCGGTCACCTCGCGTTCCGCGCCATCGGCAGCGCGCACCTGCAGCACGCCGCGCAGCGGATAGTTCTCGTCGGTCGCGTTGACCTGGGCCAGCTGGCTCTTGCCCGCGGCGAAAACGACGCTGGGGAATTCCGCACTGCGGTTGCTGCGCAGGCCCAGGCGCGTGGCTTCCACGGCGTAGTCGGCGGGAATCTCGCGCCGCGCCGCGACGCCGAGATCGCCTCCGATGAGTTCCGCCGCGCTCGCCACGATCGCGCGCTCGACGCGCTGGCCGAGGGTCGCGACGGCGGTCAGCGCCGCGACCGCGAGCACGAGCGCGGCGGCGAGCGTGCGCAGTTCGCCATGGCGGAATTCGCGCCGCAGCGCGCGGCCCGCAAAGCGCACGATATTCATGCGGCCTCTTCCACGCGGCGGCCGCCGTCCAGGCGCACGACGTGACGGCAGCGCTGCGCGAGCGTGAGGTCGTGCGTGACGAGCACCAGCGTGGTGCCGCTGGCCCGGTTCAGATCGAACAGCAGGTCGGTAACCGCGCGCCCGGTGCGCGCGTCGAGATTGCCGGTGGGCTCGTCGGCAAACAGCAGGCGCGGGCCATGCACGAAGGCGCGCGCAATCGCGACGCGCTGCTGCTCGCCGCCGGAGAGCTGGCTCGGATAATGATGCAGCCGCTTGTCGAGTCCGACCGCGGCCAATGCCTTCTGCGCGGCCTTGCGCGCGTCGCCACCGTTGTCCTCGAGTTCGAGCGGCAGCATGACGTTCTCTTCGGCGGTCAGCGCGGGTAGCAGGTGGAAGCTCTGGAACACGAAGCCGACGCGGCGCCGACGCAGCGCGGCGCGCGCTTCCTCGTCGAGCCGGTTCAGCGGATTGCCGTCGAGCACGATCTCGCCGCTGTCGGGGTTGTCCAGGCCGGCCAGCAGCCCCAACAACGTGGTCTTGCCCGACCCCGATGCGCCGACGATGGCCAGCGAATCGCCGGTGGGCACGGACAGGCTGACGCGATCGAGGATCTGCAGCTTGCCGTCGGGCCCCAGTACGGCTTTGCTAACATCACTGGCACTCAGAATGACTTCGGCGGATGGCGACATGCGGCGTTTCCTTGGTTTGTTTTTTGTATTTGTTGCTTTTATATCTATTGGCAGCGCAAGTGCCGCAACCGCCACGGCCGCGAACACCGGCCCGGTGCTCGTGCTCGGCGATTCGCTTTCCGCCGCCCACGGCATCGCGCGCGATGCCGGCTGGGTCAACCTGCTGCAGCAGCGCCTCGCGCCGCGCCGCGTCGTCAACGCCTCGATCAGCGGCGAAACCACGTCCGGCGGTCTCGCACGCCTGCCGCTGCTGCTGACGGAGCACAAGCCCGACCTCATGCTGCTCGAACTCGGCGCCAACGACGGCCTGCGCGGCCTGCCGCTGGACGAGATCCGTGCCAACCTCGTGCAGATGCTGACCCTGATCCGTAACGCCAAGGCTCGGCCAGTGCTGATCGGCATCGAACTGCCGATCAACTACGGTCCGCAATACCGCGACGGCTTGCGCAAGCTGTATCGGGACGTGGCCGGCGAATTCAATGTGCCCTTGGTCCCGTTCCTGCTCGAGGGCGTCGCGCTCGATCCGGCGCTGATGCAGGACGACGGCCTCCATCCCAACGCGCAGGGCCAGCCGCGGCTGCTGGAAACGGTCTGGAACGTGATCAGGAGCGAAATCTGACCTCTTGTCGGCGCGCTCGCCGGCGCGCCAAATTCACGCGGCCATCACCCGCGCCTCGCCAATCTTCACAAATGTGAAGACCGACTGTTCCCCGTCCAGGAGGGGATATGAAGCAGCGCGAGGAACCGGCAGGTCTGATCCTGCTGATCGAAGACAACCGCGGCATCGCCGAGATGGTCGGCGAGTACCTCGAACGTCGCGGCTACGGCATCGACTACGCCACTGACGGCCTCACCGGCCTGCGTCTGGCGACGAACAACAGCTATGACGTGATCGTGCTCGATCTCATGCTGCCGGGCATGGACGGCATCGACCTGTGCCGGCGCCTGCGCAGCGAGGCGAAGAAATCCACACCGGTGCTGATGCTGACCGCGCGCGACACGCTCGACGACAAGCTCGTCGGCCTGGATGCCGGCGCCGACGACTATCTCGTGAAGCCCTTCGAAATCCGCGAACTCGAGGCACGCGTGCGTGCGCTGATCCGCCGCGACCGCCGCCTGGTCAGCGCGGAAGTGCTCAAGGTCGCCGATCTCGTGCTCGACACCGCGACGCTGCGCCTGACCCGCGGCGGCAACGAACTCGTCGTCTCGCCGATCGGCATCAAGCTTCTGACCATCCTCATGCGCGAATCGCCGCGTGTGGTCAGCCGGCGTGACATCGAGCGAGAGATCTGGGGCGACACCCTGCCGGACTCGGACACCTTGCGCTCGCACCTGTACAACCTGCGCAAGATCATCGACAAGCCGTTCCAGCAGCAGTTGCTGCACACGATACACAGCGCGGGCTACCGCCTGGCCGATCTCGACGCGGAACTCGCTGCCAGCAGCCAGGCCTAGCCAGTGCGACGGGCGGGGGGCGTGCGGCGCAAGATCTGGATCGTTTTCGTCCTGCAGCTCGCGGCCATCACGTTCGCGACGCTGGTCGGCGTCTACGGCGCGGCGATGATCGTGGAAGACCTGCTGATCCGGCGTGCACTGAAGGAAGAGGCAGCACACTACTTCCAGCGCGTGCGCAACGATCCGTCGGCCGAAGCGCCCGATACCTACAACATGAGCGGTTACTGGATCGCCGGCGCCGCGCCGCGCGCGGCACTGCCGGCGAACCTGCGCGCGCTGGAGCCGGGCTATCACCGGGTCGAGCACGACGGCAACGACGAGCTGGTCTACGTGACCCAGGCGGAGGGCGGTACGCTGCTGCTCGTGTTCAAGCAGGAACAGGTGCACAGGCTGGCCTTCCTGTTCGGATTCGTGCCGCTGACCGTGGTGCTGCTGATCGTCTATCTGACGACCTGGCTGACTTACCGCGCGTCGCGACGCGCGCTGTCGCCGGTCGTCGCGCTGGCCAGCGTGGTGCGCGACTGGGATCCCAAGGCGCCGAACCTCGATGCCCTGGAACCGGACAACCTGCCCGGCGAAGTCGATCGCGATGTCGAGGTGCTGGCCGGAGCCCTGTACGGCTTCGCCACGCGCATCGAGGATTTCGTCGAGCGCGAGCGCAACTTCACGCGCGACGCGAGCCATGAGCTGCGCAGTCCGCTGACCGTGATCAAGGTCGCCTCCGACGTGCTCGAGGACGAGGAGCAGCTGACCGCGTTCGCGCGCCGTTCCATCGGTCGCATCCGCACTGCGACGCGCGACATGGAGGCGCTGATCGAGGCCTTCCTGATCCTCGCGCGCGAATCGGACACCGGGTTGCCGGAAGAGGATTTCCAGATCGACGATCTCGTCGTCGACGAGACCGAGCGCGTGCGCCCGCTGCTGGACAACAAGCCAGTGCAGCTGTCACTGGAGCGCGAAGGCAGCTTCTGCCTGCATGCGCCGCCACGCGTGCTGTCGGTGATGCTCGGCAACCTGCTGCGCAATGCCTGCCACTACACCGAGGAAGGCCGCATCGTCGTGACGATCGGCGGCGATTTCGTGCGTGTGGAGGACACCGGCGTCGGTATGAGCGACGACGATCTCGCCCGCGTCTTCACCCCGTACTTCCGCGTCGACCGCAATCCGCGCGGCGGCCACGGTGTCGGCCTGACCATCGTCAAGCGCCTGTCGGACCGCTTCGCCTGGCCGCTCGAGCTCAAGAGCGTGCTGGGCAAGGGCACCGTCGCGTCGATCCGGTTCCCGCGCGCGACGGCGGTACAGGACGGCACAATTCCGTGCGGTGACAGCGAGCGGTGAATCGGGAAATGAGGGAAGAGAAGTGAGAAACGAGTGAGGAGAGCGAAAGCGCACTGTCGTGCTCCCATCTCACTTCTCACTTTTCACTTCGGTTGCGCACCGCTGACGTGCCGGCGCCAGGTTGCCCATGCGTCGGCAGCGGACCGAGTCGTTCAGTCGCCTTCGACCAGCCCCGTCTCCATTGCGCGTGCCTGATCCGCAAAGATCGCCATCGCCGTGCGCATGCGCCGGAAGCCGAGCTTCGCGTAGAAGCCTTCCTTGCCAGGGTTGGCATAGAGAATGATCTTGCGATGGCCGGCGGAGCAGTCGCGCAGGCGCTCGATGATCTGCTTGCCGAGGCCCAGGCCCTGGTAGTCCGGATGCACGGCGACGTCGCAGATGTAGGCGCAGTCCACCCCGTCGGCGAGGACCCGGCCCGCACCGGCCAGGGTGGCGCCGTCGAACACGAGGCAGGTGTAGCGGCTGTTGCCGAAGGAGATCCTGAGGTCTTCGGGCTTCTTGTCGCCGAGCGGCGCGATGCGATACAGGTTCGACAGGACGTTCCAGTCGATATCGGCGTGATCCAGTACCCAGTCCATTGCGACAGCCTTGCGTGACGGAAAGCAGAGCCGCATCGCCGTAGCGATGCGGCGCATTTGAGCAAGTGGAGAGGGGGGAGGAATGAGAAAACAGAGGGAAGCGCTCGCTCCACCACTGATTTCTCGCTGCGCTCCACTCGTTACTTCTCGAGGCGGTAGTTCAACCCCGCGCGATTCTCCGTCGTCGCGTTCTGCGCCTCCAGCTCCCACAGCCGCGACAGCTTGTAGCGCAGCGTGATGACTTCGCCGGGGGTGAAGATGCCGACGCCGTAGCTCAGGTACAGTTTTGGCGAAAGGTACTTTCCGACAGTGAAGGCGGCGCCACCCAGTGCGGAGTTGTCGCCGACGGCGGCATCGACGCCGAGGCGTGCGCCGATGCTTTTCGCGAGCAGGTCGCCGGTCGCGGAACCCAGTGCCTGTGCCGCGGCGTTGACGAGGTCGCCTTCACCGCTCTTGAGGCCGGACAGCGGGCGTCCGGTGATCAGGTACGACAGCGCTTCGGACTGCTCGAGCGCCGGTTCGGAAAACACGGTCAGCACGGGCACCTGCGCTGTGCCCTGCACGCGCAGGCCGGCGGTGACGTCCTTGAGTTCGCGCACGGCCTTGATGTCGAGGCCGGGGTTGTCGATCGCGGTGCCGGCGAACAGGAGGCGGCCGGTTTCGATTTTCAGGTCCTGGCCATAGGCCTTGTAGGTGCCGCCGACGCGGATCTCGCCGCGGCCGATGGTCTGGCGCCCGGGCCGTTCGACGACGACGAGCTGGCCGTTGAGGCTGCCGTCGAGGCCGAAGCCCTTGAGCTTGACGTCGTCGCCGAGGCGCAGCGTGACATCGGCCGTGATCGGCAGCGCGTCCTTGCCCTCGACCGCTTCGGCATCGACGATCACGACGTCGGGCGAGGTCCTGGCCGCGCCACCTCCGGGCAATTTGGTCAGGTCGACATTGGCCTTCGGCATGCCGACTTCGCCGTCGACATCCAGGCCCTGTTCGTTGCGCCGCACGATGAGCTTCGGCGAGATGATGATGTGCGCGGCCGGAATGTCGGCAGCCAGGAAATCCTGGCCTTCGAGCGTGAGCTCGAGTGGCGCATTGGCTTGGAGTCCACCGTTGCCGGCGATCGTGATGCGGCCCTTGCCGGAACTGATGCCGCCGGTGACGGCGACGCGGCCGTTGGCGTCGAGATCGATCTGTACCGTGCCGTCGACGAGCTTGAGGCCGGCTTCGGGCACTTCCGTCGCGAACCCGGCCAGCAGCACCTGGCCGCTGACGACCGGCGCCGCCACCGTGCCGGCGAACGCGAGGCGGCCGTCGAGCCTGCCCTTGGTGTTGGCGACTTCCGCTGTCAACAGTTCCACAAAGGAAAGACTGCCGAGGCCGAGCGCGAGCTGGCCCGACAGGTTGCGCTCGGCGCCGTCGATCGCAATCGTGCCGTCGATGCGGCCGCCGTCGGAGAGCTGGCCCTGCATGACGATGCGCTGCGCCTGCGGCGCGAAGGTCGCGTCGAGCGTCAGGCCGGTATAGGCGAGCAGCGGCTGGTCGGGACGGTCGGGATAGGCGATGCGGCCTTCGGCGGAGGTGATCTTCGCGCTGCCGTCGAGCGCGCCCTGGGCGCTGCGGCGCACGTTGCCGTCGCCGTTGATCTCGCCGCTGGGCATGAAGGTTGCGTCGGGCGACGCGACCTTCGCGAGCATGGCGATCGGCAGGCGCTCGATGCGGTAGCGTCCTTCGGCACTGCCGTCCGCGGCCTGACTGCCGGACACGCACAGACGTGGCCCCTGCGCGGTGAGGCACAGCTCGCCGAGCTTCGCCGAGCCGCCGATCCAGGCAAGCGCGGCGGGCTGCTCCAGATTCCATTCCGGCTGGTCTTTCAGAGCCAGCTTGAGCTGCGACAGCGTGCCGTTCCAGTCATCGCCCTTGAGCGCGCCGCGCAGCTGCAACTGAATGGCGAGCGCATCGCCGCGCGCATTGAACACGAGTTCATGCGCATCGCGATCGCCCTTGCCGTCGAGGCTGATGCGGTCGAACTGCTGCCCGCCCGTCGTCACGCCGGTCGCGAGCAGTTCGAGCGAGCCGCGTGGCGCACTGACGTCGGCGATGTTCGTGCTCAGTTCGAGCGACGTCACGCGATGACCGTCGACGGCGAGGCCGCTGCCGTCGGCGCGTCCGCTGATCGCGAGCGCGGGCCACTGGCCCTTGACGTCGAACAGGCCGCGCAGGCGGCCCTGGGCCTGCGGCAGGAAGTCGCCGAGCGAGACGAGCGTGAAGCCGATCTGCGCGTCGGTCGTGTCCTTGCCGCCGCGGCCCTTGACCGTCAGCGTGCTGTCGCCGGAAGCCAGCGCCAGCGTGCCGTCGATGACGAAGCCCGGCGCGATGCGCAGATCTCCCGTGCCCTTGATCGGTCGCTGGCGCAAGGTGCCATCGAGCTGCGCGATCTTCAGCGACGCGGTGACGCCGGCATCGTCGCTGTGGCCTTCGGTCGTGAGCTTGGCAGTGATCGCGCCGGGCCATTGCGCCGCGAATGCGCCGGGATCGAGCCGGTCCGCCTCGATGTCGAGTTTCCAGCCGACGACAGGTTTCAATGTGACGTCGCCACGCGCAATGAGCGACCCGGACGGCTTGCCGTCGCGCCGTTGCTGCAACTGCACGCGCTCGAGCGCAATGCGCTCGTCGTTGCCGTTGACGGCCAGGGTGATGTCGACCGGTTGGCCCGGCGGACCGATCGTAAGATCGCCCGCGAGCGCGAATTGTTTGGGTGTGCCGTTTACGGTGACGTTGCCGCGGCTGGCGAGCTCCTGGCCCGCGAGCGTTGCCGGCAGCACGACATCCTTCCAGGCCAGTTCGAGCTGGGCCTGCGCGTCGTCGGCGAGCGGCACGTTGCCCTTGAGTTCGATCGAGCCCGGCACGCTCGTCGACGTGACCGCGAGTGTCTCGATCACGATGAGTTTTTCTTCGAGGCGATAGCGCGCCGGATCGACCACGATGCGGTAGTCGTCGACATCGATCGTGCCGCGGAACTCGCCGCGCTTCGCGCTGATCGTGCCGGCGAGGTCGAGGCCGAGCGTCTTCAGCGTCGTGTCCTTCAGCAGCTTGTTCGCGGCGAACGCCGGAGCCGTGAGCTGGAAAAAATAGTTGCGCTCCGGAAGCGGCAGGTTAGACGCCTCCGCGCTGATCGTCGCGTCGAGCACGACGGGCTGTTCCAGATGCACGACCGCCGTCGGCAGGTTGCCGTCGCTCATGAGGTTCAGCGTACCGGCGTAGTCGGTGCCGTCGACCTGCCAGCGGAAGCGGCCGTCGGCCTTGCCGCGGTAGTCACCAGCGGTGCTGAGGTCGGCCTTGAAATCCACCTCGCCTTGCTTCGCGCGCAGGCTCAGCGTATCGACGGCGATGCCGCTCATGGTCCAGCGCGCGGTCGTCGCGAAGCGATCGGCTTCGAATACGTCGGCCCCGTCATGATTGATGCGAATGCGTTCGGCCAGCAGCGTGTCGATGCGGATGTCGAGCGGCGGCTGCAGGCTGAGCGGCTCGTCCGACGGAGGGGTCGGCGGTTGTGTCGTCGTCGTCACGACCACATCGGCGAGTTGCAGGTTCTCGACGTGGGCGACTTTGCCGAGCAGCGCCAGCGGGGCGATGTCCAGCTGGATGGTACCGATGCGCGCATCGACACCCGTGTCGCGCCAGTGCACGTTGCGCAGCACCAGTGGTCCGGCGAGGCGGCCTTCGCTCGCTCCGATCGTCAGCTTGCCCTGCGTCGCCTCGATCACCTGGCCCAGCGCGAATCGCGTGCCCGCTTCGGTGCGCAGCAGCCAGAACACGGCGACCGCAACGACGAGGACGAGGACGCCGAGCAGGGCGACCAGCCATTTCAGCGCGCGCTTCACAGGTCAGGTCCTATGACGAGGTGGATCTGCACGCCGTCCCTCGGCTCGCGCAGCGGCACACCCAGGTCGAACCGCACCATGCCGACGGGCGAGCGCCAGCGCAGCCCGAGGCCGGCGCCGATCTTCGCTTCGAATTTCGTGCCCGAGAACGCATCGCCGGCGTCGACGAAGGTTGCGATGCCCCATTTCGGCTTGAAGTAATACTCGTACTCGGCGCTGCCCGTCAGCAGATGCCTGCCGCCGATGACGACCGGCTTCTTGTCGGGATCGACGATGAGGTCAGGGCCTACCGTCTGGTAGCCGTAGCCGCGCAGCGAGCGGTCGCCGCCGGCGAAGAAGCGCAGGTCCGGCGGCAGCTTGTCGAACTGGTCGACCCAACTCGTGCCGACCGTGCCGCGCAGGATCAGGCGATGGCGCGGCTTCAGCGCGCGTATCCACTTCACGTCGCCGCGCAACTGCACGAAGTCGGTGTCCGACAGCACGCCCTCGGCGGCGGCGCGCGCGAGCACATTGACCGAATAGCCGCGGCGCACGAACAGCGGGTCGTCGGCGCGCTTGCGGGTCAGGGTGAACTGCGGGTAGAGAATCGTCGAATTGCCGCGGAAGGCGACTTCCTTGCGGTCGCCGATCTCGAAGTCGCCGGTCTGCAGGTGCAGGCCGAGCGTACGCGTGAAGCCGAGCCATTGGCGCGTTTCGCTCGCGACCAGCGTGCTGGTCTTGGAGCGCGTGGTCTGCGTGTCCTCGTCGCGGTAATTCACGCCGAAGTTGAAGGTGCGGCTGTCCGGGCCGGGCAGGGGAATCTGGTACAGCGCCGAGGCCGAGGTCAGGCGCTGTGCCAGGATCAGTTCACTCTTGAACTTGTGGCCGCGCCGGTTCATCCAGCGCCGGTCCAGTCCGCCGCGTATGCCCAGGCCGGTGTCGGTGCCGACGAACACACCGCCGGTATAGATGCTGCGCTTGGCCGGTGCCAGCGCGACCTTGATCGGAACCACGCCGTCGGCGGCATTCTCCACGTCGGGATTGACGTCGACGACGGCGAAATAGTCGGCCTCGTTGAGGCGCTGCTGCAGTGACAGCAAGAGTTCCTGTGTGTAGAAATCGCCTTCGTTCCACGGCAGATAGCGCACGAGGAACGCGTCGTTGAACTGGCTGCCTTCGAACTCGGTCTTGCCGATGCGATAGCGCTGGCCGGGTTCCCAGGCCAGATGGATCGTCGCCTTGCGTGTGCTGCGGGTGACTTCGACGCGGTGAGTCACCAGCTTTGCATCGAGGAACCCATCGGCGAACAGAGCTGCCTGTATCGCGCCCTTGCCACGCTCGTAGGCGTCGTGGTTCATCGGCTGGCCGGTCTTCGGCTGGAACGCGCGCAGGGCCAGACGCACGCTCTTGAGTTCGCGCGCCGGACCCTCGAGCTTCAGATCGAGTTCCGCGACCTCGACCGGATCGCCCGGCTTGACGCTGAGTTCGGCGGTCCAGCCTTCGGCGGTTTCCTTGAGCTCGCCGGTGACGCTGGCGTCGTAGTAGCCGTACGGTTCCAGTGCGGCGGCGATCTGCGCTGGCGCGCGCTCGTAGAGACGGCGGGCCTGCGCGGCGCTGACGTCGCGGCCGGCGTACTGGGTCAGGTCGAGGCCGGCGAGTGCGGCGATCTTGAGATCACCGTCGATCCCGACCATCGTCGTGGTGATCCTGGCCGCCTCGGCCGTGGCGCCGAGCGCAAGCAGCGCCGCGAGTGCGACATACCGCAACGCCCGCGTCCGGTACGGCAGCGTGCGGCAAAAGGGCGAAGTCGGAGAATCCTTGTCAGGCATGCGACCGATCCGTGCAAACGACCTGAATTCTATCGCAGCGCCACGATGCGTCACCGCCGCTGGCGTTACAGGCAGTGACAGCGATCACGCTCGGAGGCGTCGCGAATCGATCGCGTAGCGGTGGATATCTTCCGTCAGTCGATACCGCTCCAGCGGATGAAGCGCGGGTAGTCGTCGGGTGATGTCGGCGAGGCGGCCGGAGCCGTGGGCGGGGTCGTCCCGCCAACGGCTGGGTCATGACCGGCGGGCGTATCGTGTCGGGCCACTGCTCACCGGTATGGCGCAGGACATCGGGGTCGCGTAACCGGTGCTGAGGATCCCGCGCCAGCGTCAGCGGACGCAGGGTGTCGAGCATCGCGGCTGGACCGATCGCCGTGGAAGCGTGATGTATGGGTCGATCCGCGCGCCGGCTAGAACGCGGCCAGACGCGGGAACAGGCCGAGGATGCCGACGACGATCAGATAGATCGCGACGACGTAGTTGAGCAGGCGCGGCTGGATCAGGATCAGGATGCCGGCGATCAAGGCAAGCAGGGCAGAAATATTCACGACCATCGCACATCACTCCTTCAGTTGGGCCCGCCAACTGTGGCGGGTCCCGTGTCGTGAAGGGATGAAGGCGCGCGGGCCGGTGATCGGCCGAAGCTACGGGAAGCAGTGCGTGCTTCCGGCAGCGATGTGCGGACCGACGGTCCCTACTGACGCTGCTGTTCCAGCGCGCGGGCGAGACGCGCGCCGTACTCGTCGTCGACCCGCGTGAACAGTTCGATCGCACGCTGCTGGATGTCCGCGTCGACGCTGGCGATATGCCGCGCGATATTGCCGACGAGGGCCTCGCGCTGTGCGTCGGTCATGAGCCGGTACAACGCGCCGGGCTGGCTGTAGTAGTCATCGTCCACGCGATGGTCGTAGCGCGCAATCGTGCCGCCGAAGGCTTCGTGCAACGGTGGTTCGGCCAGCGCCGGGTTGTCGCGCGGGCCGCCGCGGCCGTTCGGCTCGTAGTTGGGTTCCGCGCCGCCGTTGGCGTCACTGCGCATGGCGCCGTCGCGATGCGCGCTGTGGAAAGGACAGCGCGGCTTGTTGACCGGCAACAGTCCGTGGTTGACGCCGAGGCGGTAGCGCTGCGTATCGCCATAGGAAAACAGGCGCCCCTGCAGCATGCGGTCCGGCGAGAAGCCGATGCCCGGCACGACGTTGGCCGGATTGAACGCCGATTGCTCGACTTCGGCGAAATAGTTGTCGGGATTGCGGTTGAGTTCGAGCGTGCCGACGTCGATCAGCGGGTAGTCCGCGTGCGGCCAGACCTTGGTCAGATCGAACGGATTGATGCGATACGTCGCCGCGTCGGCCTCGGGCATGATCTGTACGCGCACGTTCCAGCTCGGGAAATCACCGCGTTCGATCGCTTCAAACAGGTCGCGCTGCGCGCTTTCGCGGTCGCCGCCGACGACGGCTGCCGCTTCCGCATCGGTGAAGTTGGCAATGCCCTGACGCGATTTGAAGTGGAACTTGACCCAGAAGCGTTCGTTCGCCGCATTGAGGAAGCTGTAGGTGTGAGAGCCGAAGCCGTGGATCTGGCGGTAGTTGCGCGGCAGACCGCGATCGCTCATGAGGATGGTCACCTGGTGCAGCGATTCCGGATGCCGCGTCCAGAAATCCCAGGCCGCGTTCGCATTTCGCAGGTTGGTCACCGGATCGCGCTTCTGCGTGTGAATGAAGTCGGGAAATTTCAACGGATCGCGCACGAAGAACACCGGCGTGTTGTTGCCGACGAGGTCCCAATTGCCTTCTTCGGTGTAGAACTTCAGCGCGAAGCCGCGCACGTCGCGTTCCGCGTCCGCCGCGCCGCGTTCGCCGGCGACGGTGGAAAAACGCAGGAATACCGGCGTTTCCTTGCCCACTGCGGCGAACAGGTTGGCCTTGCTGTAGCGCGTGATGTCATGGGTGACGCGCAGCGCGCCGTAAGCGGCGGAGCCTTTGGCGTGTACAACGCGCTCGGGAATGCGTTCGCGGTCGAAATGGGCGAGCTTCTCGATCAGCCAGAAGTCCTGCAGCGTGGCCGGGCCACGCGGGCCGGCGGTCTCACTGTTCTGGTTGTCGGCGATCGGGCGGCCGGCGGCTGTGGTGAGGAAGGTCGTGCTCATGGCGTCTGCTCGTGGGCGGGAGTCGACGCAAGGTTAGGCAGGTAGCGGCAATAGAGGAAATCGATAGACCGGATTGAAGCGATAGGTTGATGCTATTTCGGGGACCGCCGCGCGAGCGGCCAGCGACAAACATCCGCACCGATGCGCGTCCGTGTCGAACCGACCCATGCCGCTGACGAAGCGCCTGCCGTTTCGTAACCGTGTCGACGCGGAGCTTCGTCACTCATCGGCGGCAGCCCGCCAGATTTCAGCCCGCCATCAGTGCCGCTTCCCGTGCGATACGCCGCCGCCGGCGCGCCTTGGCGACGTAGGGCTCGACGAACAGCCAGAGGCCGCTGAGTGTCGCCAGCAGCAGGCCGAGCGCGCTGGTCGCGAACCAGCCGAATTTCACGCTATCGCCGAAGAAGGAACCGTCGTGCAGCGCCTCGATCGTTTCCGAGCGCCGCACCATGACCTGCAGCAGCGCGCCGGTATGCGCGTCGAACTGGGCTTCCTGGCCCGACTTCGCCATCAGCTTGATGAGGCCCCGGCCCGGACGCAGTTCGACGCGGTCGACATCGTCCCAACTGCTCACGCCCAGCGTGGTGTGCGCTTTCGCGGACTCCAGCAGCGCCGGCCATGCGGCGACTGGCAGGGTCAGCTCGCGGCGCAACTCCGGCGGCTGCACCCAGGCCAGCGATTTCTTGAACTGCAGCAGCAATCCAGTGACGGCGATCAGCGCCATGGGCAGCGCGAGCCAGATGGACAGCCAGTAGTGAATCTTGCGATTGAGGTATCCGGCGCGCACGGCGGACTTCCACGGCGAAGGGAAATCCAACTATGGCATGGCGAAATCGGCTATCGCCTCGGTCAATGGACAGAGCGCTCCTAGTTCCCTGGGCTGATTTCCGGGGCGCGGTGGGAACAGGCCCGCTGCGTGTCGGCGCAGCGAGCCGGCCATGCTTCAGCCTGCGCCCGTGACCGAACGCGAATCCGGTGCCGGCAGATCACGCTGGCTCTCGGTGGATTTCGGAATCGGAAGGCCCAGCGCGTAGTTCACGGCGTGGTAGGCGGACAGCACCGCGCCTTCCATCCAGCCGGGCAGATAGGAGACCTGGTCTCCGGCCACGATGAATTGCTGCTCCGGCCGCAGCAGGCGCTGATAGGCGGCGGCATGGCCTTTGTCGGCATGGTTCCATTCGGCCCAGCCGCCTTCGATATGCGGCACTTCCTGCCAGGCGATGGACAGGCCCTTTTCTATCGGTACCTGGCGGCGGAATTCGGCGTGCAAGCGCTCGCCACCCTGCAGCGCCAGCTCAAGACGCGGCTTGAGTTCCAGCTTGCCGAACTCGGTGGCGACGGGATTGTCCCTGGCGTCGTAGTTGTAGGCGCCGGTCAGTACCGCCGGGCCGGGGGCGAAATAGTCGCCCGACGGATACCACACCTGCGTGATCGGGTGGGCTATCCAGCTGATGCCGCCGAAGATCTGCGGGCCGTTGGTCTTGCCGGGCCCACGCAGCGCTTCCCAGAATCGCGAGTTCGCCTGCCAGCCGACCTTGCAGGTTTTCGCGAATTTCACCGTGCCCACGGCCTGGCGGTATTCGGCGCTGAAGCTGGCATCCAGCCGCTTGGCAAGCAGCGGCAGGGGGATGGTGCTGATGCAGTAGTCGGCGGTTTCGACGGGATGCTTTTCGAAACCGATGCGCACCTGGCCGCCGGCCAGGGTCACGCGCGTGACGCCCCTGTTGGTGAGCACCGAGTCCTTGCCGAACGCATCGCGCAGGGCATCGACGATCTTGCGCATGCCGCCGACCGGATGGAACAGGGTGGTCTGCCACAGATAGTCCTCGGCCTGGTAGAAGCGGTGGTCCCAGAAGCGGGACTTCAGCAACTGGTCGAATTCGAGCGGCTCGACCGGCTCGCCCGGGTGGGCGACGCCGGGGTCGCTCACATAACCGCTGCGCGTGGAACCGAAGTACTTGTACGGCGGCTTGCTGTCTTTGCTGATGTTGCCGAAAGTGGACAGGAGGCTGAGAAGCGCGACGCGGTCCTTTTCGCTGAGGGTGTCGTCCAGGCCGCTCTTGTTGATTGCCTTGGCCAGCAGTTCGGCGATATAGCCTCGCGTGTCGTTCGCCACCTGGCGGTTCTTGACCGCCTTGCTGTCGAATGCGCCGTCGGCCTGAAAATGGTTGGCGCGCGTTTCCATGATGTAGGGCTGCAAAGGCACGTTCAGTTCCTGGCACAGCTCCAGCAGGGCGACATGGTGATAGGGAATGCGCCCGCAGCCGGCTTCGAAATACTGGCTGCGCGGGTCGTCGCTGAACGTGCAGATCTGGTCCGCGCGACTGGTCTGGCGGATCACGTTGCGGTGATCGCTGCCCTCGCTGCTGACGGTGAAATTGCGTCCACCGATGCGGTCGGACGCTTCGTACACGGTTACCTTGGCGCCGGCCTTGGCCAGACGCAGCGCCGCGGTCAGCCCGGCGACGCCGGCGCCGAGCACGGCCACGGTCTTGCCTTTGCCGGGCGAACCCGAAACATCCGGCGGCCCCGCATAGGCCGTGGGTATGGCCAGCATGCCCATGGCCACCATGGTTTCGTATACCGCCGCGGCGCCGCCCGCGGTGCCGACCATTTCCAGGAACCTTCGCCGGGTGACCGGCGCGTCGTCTTCGCTCATGACCGCCCCTTGCATCGAATGTGTGGATGTATAAGAGACTACTTGTTGCGGGCATGCCAAGCGCGCAGGCACTGCGCGGCCTATCAGGCGGCGAGAAGAAGTTGCCGGCGAACGGCAACGGAGCGGCGGCCCGGGCTTGCCCGGGTGGCGGCAGGATCAGACGGGCTGGGCCGGCTGGTTCGAGCAGCGCCCGCCCGCACGGTGCGGGACCGCACGGGCGGCGTCGCCGGTCAGTCTTCCTCGTGGCGCGGCTTGTACGAATCCGTCAGGTGCTTCTGCACCTGCGGCGGCACCACTTCGTAGTGGCTGAACTCGATCGTGTAGCGGCCACGCCCGCCGGTCAGGGATTTCAGGTCGGTCTGGTAGTCGGTCACTTCGGCCAGCGGCACCTGTGCCTTGATGATGATCTCGCCGCCGCGCAGCGAATCGGTGCCGCTGATGCGCGCGCGCTTGCTCGCCAGCCCGCCGGTCACGTCGCCCATGTGGTTGTCGGGCACGAACACTTCGAGATTGACGACCGGCTCGAGCAGCGTCGGCCGGGCCTTGGCGATCGCGTCGAGGAAGGCCTTCTTGCCAGCCGAGATGAAGGCGACTTCCTTGGAATCGACCGGGTGGTACTTGCCGTCGTAGACGATGACGCGCACGTCCTGCATCTGGTACCCGGCGACCGCGCCGTGTTCGAGCACCTGGCGCACGCCTTTTTCCACCGCGGGCAGGAACTGGCCCGGAATCGTGCCGCCCTTGACCGCGTCGACGAACTCGAAGCCCGCGCCGCGCTCCAGCGGTTCGATGCGCAGGAACACTTCGCCGAACTGGCCGGCGCCGCCGGTCTGCTTCTTGTGGCGATGGTGGCCTTCGGCGAGGCCGCTGACGGTTTCGCGATAGGCGATGCGCGGCGGGCGTGATTTCACTTCGACACCGTAGCGTTCCTTCATGCGTTCGAGCATGAGTTTCAGGTGCAGGTCGGAAAGCCCGCGCACCACGGTTTCGTTGAGTTCCTTGTTGTGCTCGACGCGGAAGCAGGGGTCCTCCTCGCCGAGTTTTGCGAGCGCGGTCGCGAGCTTCTGCTCCTGGCCCTTGTGTGCCGGCTCGACCGCCAGGCCGAACATCGGTACTGGGAATTCCTGCGGCTTGAGATGGATATGGTCTTCGTCGTGCGAGTCGTGCAGCACCGCGTCGAAATGGATCTCGTCGATCTTGGCCACGGCTGCGATGTCGCCGGGGATGGCGTGGTCGATCTCGACGTGGTCCTTGCCCTTCAGCTTGAACAGATGGCCGACCTTGAACGGCTTCTTGCCGTCGTCGATGAACAGTTGGGTGTCCTTCTTCACCGTGCCCTGGTACACGCGGAAGACGCTGAGCTTGCCGACGAACGGATCGTTGACGATCTTCCACACGTCGGCGATGACATGCGCGTTCGGATCGGGCTTCGCCTCGATCGGCGCGGCGTCGGCACCGCTGCCCTTGACGAAGGGCGGCGGGTTGCCTTCCTTTGGATTCGGCGCGAGCCGTTCGATCAGGTCCAGCAACTCCTTGACGCCGGCGCCCGTGCGCGCCGAGACGAAGCAGATCGGAACGAGATGGCCTTCGCGCAGGCACTGCTCGAACGCGTCGTGGAGTTCCTGGCCCGACAGGCCCTGTTCGCCTTCGTCGAGGTAGTGGCCCATGACGGTTTCGTTGATCTCGACGACCTGATCGATGATGCGCTGGTGCGCGGCGGCGACGCTGTCGAAATCGGCGACGCCGTCGGGCTTGAAGAAGCAGTCCACCACGGACTTGCCGCCCTGCGCGGGCAGGTTGATCGGCAGGCATTCAGGGCCAAAGGTTTCGCGCAGGCTTTCCACGAGCGCGCGGCAGTTGCCGCCGTCGATCTTGTTGACGACGAGCACGCGGCACAGGTTGCGCTGCCTGGCGTATTCCATGAGGCGGTGCGTGGAGAATTCGATGCCATTGTGCGCGTTGACCACAATGGCGCAGGTTTCGACGGCGGCAAGTGCCGACAGCGTCGGGCCGCGGAATTCCGGATGTCCGGGGGTGTCGATGAGGTTGATGTGGCATTCGCCGCGATCGATTGAGGCGATCGTGTCGGCGATCGAATGCTGGCGTTCTTTTTCCATCGGATCGAAGTCCGAGACCGTGGAGCCGCGTTCGACGCTGCCCTGGGTCTGGATCGTGCCGCCGGCTTGCAGCAGTGCTTCGAACAAGGTCGTTTTGCCCGCGCTCGCGTGGCCCACGAGCGCGATGTTTCGGATGCCATCGGTGGTATAGGACATGACGTAACCCTCCCAGCTGGACGTGGATGCAGGGCCGTCATGGTCGTCCGCGAAATGCGCTTTGACCCCGGCGGTCGGGCGCGGGGCGGGCGGTCATGGCGGGTACGCCACCACGACGGGCAGCGGCGTGGACGTAGCCTTGCCCCTTGTCATGCAAGCGTCAAGCTGCGATGCGCCATGCGTTGCGCGGCAACGCCTGTTGCCGGAGCAGGAGCGCCAGGCCGCAGGAATGTGCGCTCGCTGCGATCCGCACCGCCGAGTGCAAAAATCCACTCATGTGCGCACGATCGGGGCGGTGTTGACCCTGCATGTTCGGGCGTATCCGACTCCGGCATCGTCGGCCCGGTGTTGCAGACCCTGCTTTCGCGCTTCCTCTCATCAGAACCCGCAGGAAATCACGGTGCTTCGAAACGTCCGCAGAAGATGGAGCATTCGTCCTCGATCGTGACCGAGTCGAGCTGGATCACCATCGCGTGCTCGCCGCCGTTTTCGGAGACGGCCCAGGAGGCTTTTTCGAACATGGCCGGCGTGAACGTGCGGTTGATGTTGTTGAGATCCGTCGAGTCGAACAGGTCGCCGCCCGGATTGAACAGTTCGAATTCCATGCTCGTGCCGGCCGTGGCCAGCGGGGACTCGACGATGTGGATGCCGTCGGAGCGCGGATAGTCGTTCGCGATGCCGTTGTACGGGCCCGCCGGCAGTGTGACCAGCACGTCGCTCGCAGTGCCGGCCTGGAGCCTGAAGCTGGCGACGTCGATCGGGTAGCGCCAGAACTTGCCGGGATCGATCTCGATGCCATCAGGACGGGTACGGAAGCTCATCGTCACGGGTGTTTCGGCGGCGACACCGGCGAACGGACCCGTGGTCAGGTCGTTGAAGGCGATGGTGCCGTGGGCCTCGACGATCGCGTCCTGCGCGGGTACCCGGTCGAGCTCGACGACGAACGAATTGACGGCGGAACTCGGATCGATGCCCCAGCCGCCGAGCACGCGGCCGTCGCCCGAGACCGCGGTGATGGAATTCAGCGACCAGCCCGCGGGAACGGCGATGCCACGCTGGGCGAGGAAGTCGCTCAGCAGCACCATGCCGCTCTGTGGCGTCCAGACCACGGCCTGCCGTTGCGGCCCGGCACCGCTGGCGCCGCCAACCAGATTGCCGTCGTCGCTGACGCCGAAGGCGTAGCCGCGGTCGAAGAAGCTGCCGGTGCTGATGAGCCCGATCGGTTGCAGGCCGGTCGCGGACGTCCAGCGCCAGGCCTCGTTGCCTTCCGCACCGGCGCCGGTGCCGACGATGACGCTGCCGTCGCGATTGATGCCGAGCGCTTCGCCGACCTGCATGCCTTTCGCGTCGAGGAACTCGCTGACCTGGCCGTCGACCCACTTGACCGCGCGGCGGTAGCCGTCGTCCCTGTCGTTCCAGCCGATGACCACATGGCCGTCGCGGCTGATCGCATTGGCGCGGGCATAGTTGGCGGGATTCAGGCGGGGCAGTTCGCTGATGCCGGTGGCCGCATGCCAGCGGAAGGCGACGGCGTTGTTGTCGGCGGTGTAGGCAAGGCCGACCACGCTGCCGTCATCGGCGGCATCGTAGCCCGCGCTGATCGTGCCATCGAGGCCGGTGGCGCCGGGCAATCCACCGACGAGGATGGGATCGAAGAACTCGGCATTGCTGTAGGCGATCGCTGCGACCCAGCTCTGCGCGGCGTCGCGCGCCTGGCCGACCAGCGGCTGGCCCCAGCTGTTCATGCCCTGCATGCCGTTGTAGTGCTCGATCGGGCTTGCGCCGAGGTCGCGGGTCCAGCGGAACGCCCCTTCGCCGAAGAAGCTGCCCGTCGCGACGCGGCCGTGTTCGGACAGGCTGACCAGCTGACTGCCAGGCTGCCCGATCGACGTGAAGCTGCCTGCCAACGTCGTACCGGACAGACTCAGGCCGATCAGGACCGCAATAACGGAAACGCGCATGGATGAATCCTCGGCAAAGCGGGAGGAAGGTCCGCCGGGGGACCGGCGAGGGGAGGCGGGGGGGCAGGTCCGCCCGGCAGACCGCTGCAGTATTGGCGGCGTGGCCGGCAACGCTTTCGCGCTTGATGCAACGACCCTTCGCGTTCGCTTACTTTTCCATCACCGCATTGAATTTGCTGCCAATTTTTCGACGGCGTGTTCGTCGGAACCTGTGACCGCCGTCACAGGCCCCGGATCAGTGGATCTGCACGGGCCGCGGCGGCTGGGTCAGCAGCGGCGCAATCGGACGTTCGCCGGCCAGGCGACGGGCCTTTTCCAGCGCCTGTTGCCAGGCGCCGAGGTCTCCCTGTGACCAGTAGCCCCAGACCTGCAGCAGGGCACAGCCGAAGTCGGCGTCGGCCCAGCGCGCGACGCGCGCGATAACCGGTGCGGCGGACTGGTTGTCGCCGGCTTCGAGCAGTGCGCCGGCGTAGCTCTGTGCGACCACCGCCAGGTCGATCGCGATGCCGGCACGGTCGGCCTTGTTGAGCAGAACGGCGTAGCGCTCGCGCGCGCCCTCGCGCCGGTTCTGGCTCCAGTCCAGTTCCGCGGCGGCCAGACCCGCATACAGCGACGCGGCGGGGTCGCGTGTCTGCTGCGCCCAGGCCAGCAACGGCGCCCGTAACGCCTGCGCGTCGGCAGTGCGCTCCAGCGCGCGCAGTGCACGCAGACGCAGCAGCCAGAGCTGGGCGCGCTCGCGGTCGAACTGTTCCTCGGGCAGTCCTTCGATGCCGGCGGTAGCCAGGCGCAGCGCCTGCTCCGCATCCCCATCGGCCAACGCCAGGCGCGCCAGCACGGAATCGGCACGGGCCAGGGTGTCGTTCTCGATGGGCAGTTCCAGTTCGCGCTTGAGGCCGGCCAGCAGGTTTCGTGCTTCCTGCAGGCGGCCGGACTGTGCCAGCACGTCGGCGCGCACCACCGCCATCTGGTGGCGCAGGCGCGGGCTGGCACTGCGCGAGGACAGGCTCCAGAGCGTGTCGGCGGTCTGCGTGGCACCAGCGGAGTCGAGCATTTCCGACTGCGCGCGGGCCAGGCCGATCAGGGTGGTCAGCTGTTCGTTGATCGCGCCGAACGCGGCGAACCGGGCGGCGGCGCGGCGCAGGCCAGCGACGGCTTCCGCATAGCGGCCCCGTTCGATGTCGAGAATGCCGAGGTTGGCGTCGACCCTCGCCACGGCCATTTCGTCGCCGGCTTTTTCCAGTTGCACGCGGGCGTTGGCGAAAGTGTCCAGCGCCTCGTCGAAGCGGTGCTGGGCTGCCTGCGTGATGCCCAGGCCGGTATAGGCCTGGCCGAGTGCGCGTGTCTCGCTGCCGGACCGGAGCAGGTTCACGCTTTCGCTGAAATGGCGTTCGGCCGCGACCATCGCGTTGCGTCGGACGGCGGCCGAGCCCAGGCCGCTGAGCACCTGCCCACGCAGCCCGGCGTCGCGCTGCGGGTCGAGAGTCTGCAGCAGCGGCAGCAGGCGACGGTCCAGCGCTTCGTAGTCGCCGGCGCGAAAGTCGATCTGCGAGCGCCGATAGATCAGTTCCGCGTCGTTGCCCTGCGCGCCGACCGCATCGAGTTCGCGCCGTGCGAGATCCAGATCGTCGCCGAGCAGGGCGGCCTCGGCCCGCTGCAGGTGTTCCGCGCGCTGACCGACGAGCCCCGCTGCGATCGGACCGCGGCCGAGCAGCGCCGTCATGGCCTGCTGGCCGGCCTCGAGCACGTCCGTCGCGACACCTTCGCCCTGGCGCTTGCTGCCGTCGGCGGCGAAGACGTCGATACGGACGCGCCAGCGGCCGTTCTCGCGCTGCGCGCGCGGCGCGAGTACCAGGCGCGCACCGCTGGCGCGCGCGACCTGCAGATCGCTTTCCGGCGTGCGCGTGGCGGCGTCGCGCGACAACAGCACGAGCGCGGTATCGCTCGGCAGGGTGGCGTAGCCCGCGGCGCGCAGGTGCGAGGCCAGGAAATCCATGCCGCCCAGGCGTATCCACGACCATTCGGCGCCTTCGTTGATCGCCACCGGCAGCACGATCGCGGCGGTGGAGCCTGCCGTCGTCGTCGTCGGAAGGAGGCTGCCGGCAGGTGCTGCCGTAGGCCCCAGGCTGCGCCACAGCGGCGGTGCCAGCACGATGGCCGCGGCCCCGAGGATGGCCCACAGCCAGACCGGCTGGCGCCGCGATCGGTTCTCAGGAACTGTCGTGGACAGTTCCGGGCGAGGCGCGGGGTCCGCTGCAACCACGCAATGGGTTCCGACGGGCGCTGTCGCCGTCGGATCGTCCGCTCCGGCCGTGGCCACGGTGTCCGTCGGCAATACCCAGCGATAGCCGAAGCGCGGCACGGTGCGTACGGCATGCTGTTCGTTGCCGGTGTCGCCGACGGCGCGGCGCACGCGCAATATCGTCTGCGCGAGCAGCGTGTCGGACACCTCGGCCTTGCCCCAGACCGCCGCGATCAGCTCGTCGCGGCCGACCGCTCGCTCGCGCCGCTCGACCAGATACGCCAGGCAATCGAATGCGCGGGGCGGCAATGCCACGAGCGCGGCGCCGCGCTGCAATTCGCGCGTGGCGGGGTTGAGGCGGAAGTCGGCGAAGCGATAGAAAACGGCTGGCATCGGCGGCAGCGTAGCGTGTGCCCGGCCGTACGCGCCATCGGCATCCAGAGTGTGCCAACCCACAAGCTTCCGAACATTCCGGTGTCTTGACCATCCGGAATTTCTCGTTCGAGAGCTTGTGGACCGGGACACTGGCGCGGCGATAATCGTCCGCATGCAGCGATTCGGCGACAAGGCGAGCGCAGCCCTCGCGATCCACGGCGCCGGTGGCGGCGGCTGGGAATGGGCGCTGTGGCAGCGCGTCTGGCGTGTGCACGCAAGCACAGTGCAGGCGCCGGACCTCATGCCGGCGCACGGCGGGCTCGCGCAGACGCGCCTGGCGCACTATCTCGCGCAGATGCGCAATGCGGCGATCGCCCTGCAGCGGCCCGTGCTGGTCGGAGCGAGCCTCGGCGGCCTGATCGCGCTGGCGATCGCGGCCGATGTCGAAGCCTCGGCGCTGGTCCTCGTCGATCCGTTGCCACCGCGCGGGATCGTGCCCCGGCCTGCGGTTCGCGCGTTGCCACAAGACATCGTCCCCTGGGGCAGCCGGCGCCGGTTCTCGAGTACGCAGCGTGCCCTGCCCGATGCGGACGAGGCTACCCGCCTGTACGCCTTCCGGCGCTGGCGCGACGAGTCGGCGGCGGTCTTGCGCGAGGCGGCGGCGGGCATCGAGGTCGCTGTGCCGCGCTGCCCGGTGCTCGTCATCGCCTGTGACGGCGACGAGGTCGTGCCCACCGCCGCGAGCCGCGAGCTGTCCTACCAGTTGGGAGCGGAATTCTGGCGCTGCGGCAGCAGCCACGTCGGACCGCTGCTGGGCCGCGGCGCCGCCGCCATCGCCGCTCGCGCACTGGCCTGGATACACGCCGAAACACACTATGCAACGCCGTCACAAGTCCCCCTGGAAACTGAATGAACGCCACGTAACTACTGGAATTAACTGGCATTTCACTGAGGCGTCCCTACCTTGGTAGCCAGTTGAGAGCCGGGCATGGCGTCCGGATTGAGGAGGCGATATGAAGAACGTTGCATTCATCAGCATGGCCCTGGCGGCCGGCGTGGCGCTCTCCACTCCGGCTCTTGCCCGCCCCGACTACGGTCGCTACGACACGCGCTACGACTGGGCGACCGTCGTCGACGTCGATCCGATCGTCGAGCGCTCGCGCCGTCCGGTTAGCCGCGAGGTTTGCTATGACCAGCCGGTCGAGCGCTACGAACCGGGCTATACCGCGCAGCGCAACCACACCGGTGCCACCGTCCTGGGCGCGGTGATCGGCGGCGCGTTGGGCAATCAGGTGGGCAAGGGCGACGGCCGCAAGGCCGCGACGATTGCCGGCGCGGTGATCGGCGGCGCGGTCGGCAACAACACCTCTCGCCGCCGCGGCGACTATTACGAGACCAGCGGCGGTTACGTCAGCGACTATGAAACCCGCTGCCGCGAGGAGACCGGTTGGCGCCGCGACGCAGATGTCGTCGGTTATCAGGTGACCTACCGCTATCGTGGGGACACCTATCACACCACGATGGATCACCATCCGGGCAATCGCCTGCGCGTGCGGGTCGACCGCGGCGTGACACCGGCCGAGTGAGCGGCAACGACAGGTGCCGCAACGGTTGAAATTCCGGCCGGACCGGCCACCATCATTCCCAACGCAAGCACGGCCACACCGGCGCCAGGATGGTGCCGGATCGGGACGACGGGCACCTTCTGGTGTCCGTTGTTTTTATGTCGGTGACGTGAGCGAAACCTGTACGGCGGCTCCGCGGAGCCCGCCGGCTAACCGTTTTCTAATGCGCGTGCTGGCTACACTGCGCGCCTTCACATCCGTCGGATTGCATGAGCGCCGAAGCGCAGCCGTACCGGCCCGAGCGGCCGCGCCCTCCCAGCACGGACCCGGCCCAGATAGCGGCACGGGTGCTGCCGCTGCGGCGTGCCCTGCTGCACGAACTGCGCTGGCGTGAGCCGCATGTCAGCTGGCGCCGCATCGCGGTTGCCGTCGGCGTGGTCGTGCTTTCGCACCTTGCACTGGTTCTGCTGGTGCGTGAAGCGATGCGTCCCAAGCCCTTCGTCGACGACCGGCGCGACGTGATCCAGGTCAGCCTGATCGAACTGCCGCCGCTGCCCGAACCGACTGCACTCATCCGCGAACTACCGCCTCTGTCGGTCAGTGCCCCACCCACCGGCAGCGCACGCAATTCGCCCGCGCCGGCGCGGCGCGAACGCGGCCTGCGTCAGGTCGAGGCGCCTGCCGCCGCCAATGGCGATGCTGAAGGCATCGTCGCGACACCGGCCGCGCCCAGTCTCTACAGCGCCGACGGCAGTCTGCGCCTCGCTCCCATGGCGCCGGAACCGGAGGCGCGCGATCCGATGACACGGGGCAAGCTCGCCGCCGAGGAACTGGCTCAGCGCGGTCACAACATCGTGCGCTGCAAGCGCACGCGTTTTGCCGGCGCCTATACGCCAGACGAGAGCCTCGGCGATCGCGCCGCGCGCAAGTACGGCGCCTACGTCGGCCTGTACAACCCGGCGACGGCGCAGAAGGCGGCCAAACGCGCGGCCGACGCGCGCGGCGATTGCGACTGGGAAGGCTAAGAACGTTCTGGCGGGTCCTGGCACTGACGCTTCGGGGGTTTCGTAGCTGCCACACCAGCGCGCCGGTTCAGCACTCGATGACGTTGACGGCCAGCCCGCCGCGGCTGGTTTCCTTGTATTTGTCCTGCATGTCCTTGCCCGTGTCGCGCATGGTCCTGATGACCTTGTCCAACGACACGCGGTGCTTGCCGTCGCCGCGCAGGGCCATGCGCGAGGCGTTGATCGCCTTGACCGCGCCCATGGCGTTGCGCTCGATGCACGGAATCTGCACCAGGCCGCCGATCGGATCGCAGGTCAGGCCGAGGTTGTGTTCCATGCCGATCTCGGCCGCATTCTCGACCTGGTAGATCGTGCCGCCGAGTGCGGCCGTGAGGCCGCCGGCGGCCATCGAGCAGGCCACGCCGACTTCGCCCTGGCAGCCGACCTCGGCACCCGATATCGATGCGTTTTCCTTGTAGAGAATGCCGATGGCGCCCGCGGTGAGCAGGAAATCCACGATGCGATCGTCGCTCGCGCTCGGGCAGAAGCGATCGAAGTAGTGCAGCACGGCCGGCACTATCCCGGCAGCACCGTTGGTCGGCGCGGTCACGACGCGGCCGCCGGCCGCATTTTCCTCGTTCACGGCCAGGGCGTAGAGGTTGACCCAGTCGAGGATCGTCAGCGGATCCTTGAGCGCGGCTTCCGGCCGCGCCAACAGTTCGGCCTGCATGTTCGGTGCGCGCCGCTCGACTTTGAGACCGCCGGGCAGCACGCCCGCGTTGCGGATGCCGCGCGCGACGCACGCCTGCATGGCTTTCCAGATCGTCAGCAGGCCGCCGCGAATTTCCGCCTCGCTGCGCCAGGCCAGTTCATTGGCCAGGATGACCTCGGCGATCGTCTTGCCGGCTTCCTGGCACTGCCGCAGCAGTTCGTCGCCACTGTGGAACGGGTAGGGCAGCGGCGTGGTATCGGGCACGATGCGGTCTTCGGCTGCCTCGTCGTGATTGACCACGAAGCCGCCGCCGACGGAGTAGTAGTCGCGCGTGGCGAGTACCTCGTCGTGGTCGCCGTACGCCGTGAAGCGCATGCCGTTGGAGTGGTATGGCAGCTTCTGCCGCTTGTTGAAGATCAGGTCGCGTTTTTCGTCGAAGGCGACCTCGTGCCGGCCGAGCAGGCGGATGCGCCCGTCATGACGGATGCGCGCGAGCGTGCTCTCGATGATGTCGGGATCGATGCGGTCGGGCCATTCGCCCTCGAAGCCGCAGAGTACGGCCTTGTCGGTGCCGTGGCCGCGGCCCGTATGCGCCAGCGAGCCGAACAGCTCGCCGCGTATGCGGATCACGCGCTCGAGCAGGCCGCGCTCCTCCAGCCAGTGGCTGGTGAAGCGTGCGGCCGCGCGCATGGGACCGACGGTATGCGAGGACGACGGGCCTATGCCGATCTTGAAGAGGTCGAACACGCTGACGGCCATGAGGCGGTGATTCCGGCGGGCTGGGTTGTTTATTCTATCCGGCCCCGACGGAGCCGGCCTCATGACGATGCGACTTGTGCTATTCCAGCGCGACGACTGCCATCTCTGCGATCTCGCCCTGGATGTGCTGGCGCAGGCGCGCGTGCCGGATTTCTCGAGCGTGTTCATCGACCACGACAACACGTTGGAAGCGTTCTACGGCGAGCGCGTGCCGGTGCTGCGGGACGACGATCGCCGGCGCGAACTGGACTGGCCTTTCGATGCACAGCGCGTGATCGCCTGGCTGGCCTCCGGCTGATCGGATAGCGGCGGACCGGCACGCCGGTGGAGCGAAGTCCTCTTCGCCGGACCGTGGCAAAGCCCTACGTCAGACGCGGAAATGCGTTGATCAGCGGGCCGCGCCGCTGCGCAGCCGGGCGAGGATTTCATCGCGCGCCTCGCGCAGGATGGAATCCCGGTCGAGCTGGGCGACAATGTCCCGCACTGCGCGCTTGGGGCCGGATTCGCCCCAGGACTTGCCGGCGACGAGATAGCGTTCGGCGGCGCGTCCGACGACTTGCGTCGCATACCAGGCCAGCGCGCCCTGGGCGCCGGCGGTCAGCACGGTCGACAGGCCGATACTGGCGACTTTCAGCGCCGAGGCGACCAGATGCACGCCCCAGATTGCGCCCATCAGCGCGGCGAGCTGGGCGCAGATAGTCAGGATCAGCTGGCCCGCCTCACGCCGGGTCAGCGGCATGCCGTATACCTTTCCCAGATGCATGACGAGTGCCGCGTCCAGCGCCGCTGCGGCGAGCAGGTCCGCGACCGGCACCGGATTCAGCGCGACTGCGATGCCTTTGGTCAGGCAGTAGTAGCGGATGACTTTTTCCGCCACCTCGCGGCGTACGTCGGCGACGCGCTGCGCGACCTGGTCGGACAATCGCCCGGCGAAGAGGCCGGCATTGAGCGCTGAAAGGGTCTTTCCTTCGCGCGCGCAGATCGCGAGCAGGCGCTCGCGCAGTTCGCCCACGTCGGGCGGGCGCGGCTCGCGTCGTTCGCGTTCCGTACCGTTGGTGTCGACGTCGATCAGGCGCACGGGCGCAGGGCTCGCCGCGCAGCTCAGCACGTTCGTGGCCGGCAGCAGGCCGCTCGCATGCTCGCGCAGGCGTGCGAGCAGACGCTCACGTTCCGCGCCGTCGTAGCGGTCGGCCTTGTTCAGCACCAGCAGCAGCGGCCTCTCGGTGCGGGCCAGCGTAGCCAGTGCATCGCGTTCCACCTGAGTCATGTCACCGTCGACGACGAACAGGACCAGGTCGCTGATCTCGGCGACCTCGAACGCGAGGCGCTCGCGCGCCTCGCCGTCGAGTTCGTTGATGCCGGGCGTGTCGATGAGGTGCAGGCCCGAGCCGCCGGCTTCGGTCCAGCGCTGTTGCTCGGCGCGCGTCGTCGTGCCGTGCAGCACACCGGTTTCGAACGCGGCCGTGCCGAGCAGGGCGTTGCCGAGCGCGGACTTGCCGACCGAAACGCGCCCGAACACCGCCACATGCAGTTCATTGCGCGCGAGCTTGTCCAGCAGCGACTGGATGCGCGCGAACTCGTCGCTGAGTTCGCGCCGCACCGATTCGGGCACGCTGGGATCGTCCAGCAACTGGCGCAGCGCGTCGCTGGCCTGGTCGGACGGCGTGACGCTCGCCGCAGCTGGCGCGTGGCTGTGCCACCAGCGCACGACCGAATCGAACCAGCCGGCGATCGGGCTCATGGGGTCACGGGTTGCCGAGGGTGCCGGATGGTTGCCACGCGTCTACTTGAGCGCCAGGTGCGAGGTAACGGCGATATCGCCGCCGATCAGGCTCGTATCCGCCCAGTCGCCGGTGCCGACATCGAAGTCCAGCCGTTTGAGCGTGGCCTGCACGTCCAGCGTCGCCGTAGCGCCGGCGGGCTTGAAATCGAGCGTGATCTGCACGGGTCTGGATTTGTCGCGGATCGTCAGGGTGCCGTCGGCGACGAGGGCACCGCCGCTTTCCTTGACCGTGGTGCTGACGAAGCGCGCCTTGGGAAATTTCGCAAAGTCGAAAAACGCAGAACCCTTGAGCTCGCCGTCGTAGTCGGCATTGCCGGTCGTGACGCTGGTCACGTCGATCTCGACGTCGAGCCTGGCGTTGGCCAGATCGGCCTTGTCGAGCGTGACCTTCGCGTTGAAGCGGGGGAACTTGCCGCTGAATTTCTCACCCTGATAGCTGCCGGAAAAACCGAGCGTGCTGGACGGGTCCACCGTCCAGTCCTTGGCCTGGACGCTGCCGGCGAGGGCGAGCAGGGCGATCAGTGCGAGGCGCTTCATGGCTTTGCAATCTCCGGGGAAGGGTCGGCGGGCGGTGCGGGCACGCGGTCGAGTGGGGCCGGCGTTCCGACAGCCGTCAGCGCGGGCTCGCGCGACATGGGGACGTGCGGGCGCCGCCGCAACAGCGGCAGCATGCGCACGAGGGTGTCGTCGCGGTCGATGAAATGATGCTTGAGCGCTGCACCGGCGTGAGCAAGCAGCGCCAGCACGAGCACATAGAAACCGTAGACGTGGATGTTGTGGGCGAGGCCCTTGAGGGCCGGGTCGGCGCCGCCGGTCAGACTCGGCAGGTTGAACAGCGAAAACCATTGCAACGGATAGCCCGAGGCGGAGTTGTACAGCCAGCCCGACAGCGGCAGCGCGAACATCAGCACGTACAGCAGGCCATGCACCGCGCGGGCGGCCAGCGCCTGCCAGCGTGGCATCGGCAGTTCGTCCGGACGCCGGTCGGCCAGGCGCCAGGCCAGCCGCAGCAGGAGCAGGGCCAGCACGGTCAGGCCGACTGATTTGTGCAGTGCGTATATCTTTATCTTTTGCGGCGAGTTGGGCAGGTCGGACATGTACAGCCCGACCAGGCCCAGGCCGATGATGAGCACGGCCATGATCCAGTGCAGGGTGCGTGCGCCGACGCCCCAGCGGTTCGCTTCACTCTTCAACGCCATCGCCGTCCTCCGTTGCTGCCGCTGCCGCTTCCGGGCTTATTTCCCTGGCATTGCCGCGATCGCGTACGAAGGCGGCTTCCAGGCGCAACTGCACCTCATCGCCGACGGCGCTGAGCACCTTGTCCATGCCGTAGTCGCTGCGCTTGAGCGTGGCGGTCGCGGAGAAGCCGGCCGTGCGCTTGAACGTATAGGGATCGCTGGCGAGCTTGTTCAGGCGGAACGCGATATCCAGCGGCCGGATCTGGCCGTGCAATTCGAGATCGCCACGGACGATGCCGCGATTGGCGCCGAGTTGCTCGACCGAACGGCTGCGATAGCGCGCCTGCGGCCAGCGTTTGGTGTCGAGAAAGCGCCACGAGCGCACGGTTTCTTCCCACTTCGCGTCGCCGAGCACCACGGACGCCGCATCGACGCGGATGTCCACGCGCGCCGCGCTCCAGTCGTCCGGGTCGAACGCCAGGCTGCCGGCGCTGACCTTGAACAGTCCCAGGCTCTGGTTGAAGCCCTGGTGGTCGATGCTGAAAAGAATCTGCGTATGCACCGGGTCGATGCGCCACGCATCCGGCTCCGCGAGCGCGGGAGTGGTGGCTAGCAGGAGCAGCAGGAGACGAAGGCGGCGCATGTCGAGCCTAGCTTGGCAGATTGGCGCAGCGCGCAGAAGCGTGGACTCCTGAATTGTTTGTGATCGGACGAAATCACAATCGCCGGGATTTCCACGCGCTATCGGGAACCTCGAAAAACATCGAGATTCCCGCGGCGCGGTCACGCGCCGCCCGCGATCTGGTGCGTAAGCGCTTGATCGGCGGAGGCGAGTCCGGACCTGCGCCGGACTCGCCGACTCGAAGAACCGCCGTTCGGCGGTTTTTCGAGATTCCCATCAGGAGTCGCGTCCCAGCGACTTCAGGGCCAGCTGCGCCACGTGCGCAAGCCGGCCGCGCGCCTGTTCGCCCAGCAGGCGTTGCAAGGTCTGCTGCGCCTGTTCCTGATCGAAGCGGTGCTGGTCCATCAGGGTCCTGCTGATCGCATGACCCAGGCTGTCGAAGATCAGGCCGTAGGCGATCGCGTGCAGTACGCCGCCGCCGAGCGTGCCCAGTCCGGGAAACGCCTTGGCGGCGTTGCCGGCGATCGCGAGCACGACCGAACTCGTCGTACGCAGGGTCAGTGCGGCCTGGCGCAGGAAGGCGTCGAGGTCGATCTGCTTGACCGGGATCTGATGCAGCGCAGCCAGGTCACGCACGAGCGAGGTCGCAAGAGCCCCCTGGATCAGCAAGTCCGTGCCCGGCGCGACGGCCGCCATCGCGCCGACGATGGCGCGGCGCGTATGCCGGTCCACGATGGCTCGCGACTCGCGTTCCCTCACCTCGCGTTCGGCCGTACCCAACTGTTCGCCGATGCGGCCGAGCACGGCGCCGGCGCGCGCCTGCTCGAGCACGTCGGTGCCGGCGTCGAGGCTTTCCTGCAAGGCGCCACGCAGCGCATCGAGCTGCGGTACTGCCTCGCGCGCGACCTGTTCCTCGCGGCCGTCGGATAGACGTCGCACGAACTGCTCGCGGCCGCCGGCCTGCACCGCGACGACGCGGTCGGCCACGCCGGCGTAGCGTTTGCGCAGGGCGGTCAGCAGTTCGTCACGCTGCAGGTTGCCCAACTGATCGATCTTGTTCAGCGCCAGAAGCAGTGGCTTGCCGTAGCCGCGCAGCCAGCGCAGTTCCTGGTCCTGCGCGCGGGTCAGATCGCCGGCGGTGACATAGACCACCGCGTGCGCACGCAAGGCTTCGTCGCGGGCCAGCGCCTCGCGCTCGCTCGCGCCGACTTCCTGCATGCCCGGCACGTCGGCCAGCACCAGTTCCTGGCCGTCGAGTTCACCGCGATGATGGCTGACCAGCGTGGTCGTGCCGCCGAGCACGTCGACCTCGACCTGGGCCTGCGGCGCGAGGGCCCGGACCAGGCTGGACTTGCCGGCGCTGATTTCGCCGAAGACCGCGACATAGCGCTGTCCGCTGGCCGCGCGGCGGTCGAGTTCGTGCAGCTCGGCTTCGAAACGTGCGGTCTCGGCCTGGCGCGACTGCAGCTGCTGGATGCGTTTCTCGACATTGCCGCGATCGGGCACAGGAACGGAGCGCGGCACGCGCGGGCGCGGATGCGCCAGCCGCCACACCAGCCAGGCGCTGGCGGCCGCGAAGCCGGTCAGCAGGCCCACGAGTCCGATGCGCAGCAGCAGCGGCAGCCCGGCCAGCTCGCGCCAGAGCTCCAGCGCGCTGCGCGTCGCGCCGAGCAGCAGCCAAAGCAGTGCCAGCGCGGCGAGTCCCACCGCCAGCGCCAGCAGCAGTCGCAGTTGACGCGTATCCGGAGCATTCATGCGTCGATGGTAGTCGACGGATTCCCCGAAATCAGCAGGGACCGGTGCAGGCGGCGCGCAGCGGGCCGGATCTCACGACAGCCCGCGCGGGGCGCAACTTGTGCACTTTGCGCCAGTGCGGCCGCAGTTCTGGCATGATCCCGGCTCGACGCGTCGCAAAGGGAAGTCCGCCGCCGGCCTGGCGACGTGACGAATCGCGCGCCCGTATCTTGAGACCCGTTCCGCACGCCCACGGATGGCGCGCCCGGGCTTGCGCAGGGGGACGAGCATGGTATTGCGCTGGCGGCTGCCGTTGCTGTTCTGCGTGGGCGCACGGGTCGCGCTGTCGTTGCTTTTCTGTATGGGCGCGCAAGCCGCGCCCATGGCGGCGACGCCGGTGTTCCGCCACTTCGGTGTCGACGACGGCCTGCCTTCGTCCATCGTCTACAAGCTGGCCGAGGATCGCGACGGCTTCGTCTGGATCGGCACCCACGACGGCCTCGCGCGGTATGACGGTGTGGATTTCCGTGTCTGGCGCGCGATTCCCGGCGACGACACGTCGATTGCAGGCAACGAGGTTTCGGCGTTGTACGTCGATCGAGCCAATCGCGTCTGGGCCGGCGGCGAAGGCAGCGGACTGAACCTGCTCGACGAAGGCCGCCAGCGCTTCCGCCGCTATCGACATGATCCGGACGATGCGAGCAGCCTCGCCGCGGATGATGTCTGGGCGGTCAGCCAGGATGCCGCCGGGGCGATCTGGGTCGGCACCTATTCCGGTGGCCTGGACCGACTGCGCGCCGACGGCACGGGTTTCGACCATCATCGCGTCGCCGACGGATCGGGTCTGCCGTCGGACATTGTGCTCAGCCTCCACGGCGCGGCCGACGGCAGTCTCTGGATCGGCACTCACAAGGGACTGGCACGCCGTGCGCCGGACGGAAAGGTCGACGCGGTGAGCCTGCGTCCGGGCGCTGAACCTCCCCAGGTGCTGGCGCTGTGCGCCGACGGCGACGGTGTGCTTGCGACGACATCGGCCGGCCTGTACCGCATCGATGCGGGCGGGCGCGTCGAGCGACTGGATCCGAACGCCGCCCCGCGCATGCTCTACGCGAGTGTGCGCGACGCGCAGGGTGAACTGTGGCTGGCCACGCGCCTGGGCGCCGTGCGCCACGACGCCGACCATTTCGAAACGGTCTACCGGGCCCAGCCGCGCGTGCCCGGCGGCCTGCCGGGTGAAGCCATCTTCGACCTGCTGACCGATCGCGAGGGTGGTGTCTGGTTTGCGGCGATCGACGGCGGTGTGGCGTATCTGCCGCCGACCTGGCGCCTGTTCTCGCAATGGCGCGAGCAGCCTGGCGACACGCACAGTCTGTCGCCCGGACGCATCCAGGGCATCAGCCACGGCCGCGACGGCACGGCGTGGTCGGTGAACATGGCCGGCGGCGTCGACCGCATTGACCTCCACCGCGGCGCGGTGGAGCGCTGGGGCGAGCGAGTCGGCGGAACCGAGTTGCGCCGACGCGCCGTGCTCGAAGACGAGCGAGGCCGCCTCTGGCTGGGGCAGCATCGCGGCGTGCGCGTGGCCGACCTGGCTGCCGGCACGGCGCAGGAGATCGCCGCCGATGCCGCGCGCGACGACACGCTACCGGCCGGACCCATCGACCTGATGCTGGCGCAAGACGACGCCGTCTGGGTCAGCGCGCGCGGCGCCGGCATCGCGCGCATCGACGCGGATACGTTGCAGGTCACGCGCTTCCTGCCGCAGGCCAGCGGTCTGCGCAACGCGGACGTGGAGCAGATGCGCATCGCGCCGGACGGCGCGCTGTGGGCCGCGCACGTGCACGGCATCGACCGGCTCGCACGTGACGGCCGGCACTTCGATGCGATCGACGGATTGCCCGAAACCCGCATCCATGCGTTCGCGTTCGCGGCCGACGGCAGCGTCTGGCTGCACCGTTTCGGCGCGCTCGAACACTATGTCGCGAATGGCCCGCGCTTCGAGCGCGTCCGGCAGATCGACACCGCGGCCGGCTGGCCCGCGCTCGATGCCAGCGCGATGGAGCTGGATGCGGCGCAGCGGCTCTGGATCAGCACGCCGCGTGGTCTGTATCGCGTCGACACGCGCAACGACTCGATCCGCCGCTACGGCGCGGCCGTGAGCCTTATCGATTCGGAGTTCATCGACCGCAGCCTGGCCTTGCGCGGCGACGGCATCGCGCTCGCGGCGACGACGGGTGGCCTCGTCGCCTTCGATACCCAGGCCGCCGACCTGCGCCTGCCCCCGGCGCCGCTGCTACTGACCGGCGTGCGCGTGCGCCGCGGCGCGCAGGAGCACGTGTTCGATCCGGCGCAGCCCGCGCTGCTCGCCTGGAACGACCGCGATCTGCGCGTCGACGCGCGCGCCCTGTCGTTCGTCGCGGGCAACCGCTACGACTTCCTGCTGCAGGGGCTGGATACTGGCTGGAGTCCGGGCAGCGATATCGGGCAGCGCGAACTTGCCCAGCTGCGCCCCGGCGACTACCAGCTGCATGTGCGCGCGCATACGGGTCTGGACGACATCGTCGAGCTGATGACGCCGCTGCGCGTCAGCGTGCAGGCGCCACCGTGGGCGCGGCCCTGGGCCTACGCGTCGTACCTGCTGCTGCTCGCCGCGCTGGTCGCTTTCGCGGCGCGCATCTGGCGCGGCCGCATTGCGCGCGCGCACGCGCTGGCGCTGGCCTCGCAGCGGCGTGAGCTGGCGGAGCAGGCCAGCTTGGCCAAGTCGCAGTTCCTCACCCACATGGGGCACGAGATCCGTACGCCCATGACCGGCCTGCTCGGCATGGCGGAACTGCTGGAGCGCACACCACTGGAACCGCGCCAGCTCAGTTACGTGAGCGGGATCCGCACGTCCGGCGAGCACATGCTGCACCTCGTCAACGACGCGCTCGATCTCGCCCGCGTGGAAGCCGGCCGCCTCCAGCTGGAACAGGACGTCTTCGATCCGCAGTCCGTATTGCGCGACGTCGCCGACGTCGGCCACGCGCTGGCGGCGCGAAAGGGCATAGGGTTTATCGTGCGCCTGCCGGTGCGGACGCCTACCACCGTGTGCGGCGACGCGCAGCGCCTGCGCCAGATCCTTCTCAACCTTGTGAACAACGCGGTAAAGTTCACCGACGTGGGCGGCGTGACGCTGGAACTGGCCGCCGCCGACGCGGGCGACCAATGCTTCCGCGTCCGCGACACCGGCCCGGGCATCGACGCGGCCATGCAGGCACGCCTGTTCCAGAGCTACAGCCAGGACGAGGCCGGCCGCCGCGCCGGCGGCAGCGGCCTGGGTCTGGCGATCTCGCAGGAACTGGCCCAGCTCATGGGCGGCGAGATCAGCGTGGAAAGCGCGCCGGGGCGCGGCAGTGTATTCACGTTGCGACTGCATCTGCCGGCGGCGCAGCCCGTCGCGGTCGATCCGGCTGTGGACCTTGCCGCGCCGCCGCTCGACATCCTGTTCGTCGAGGACGAGGCGAACATCGCGCGTGTGGTCGGCGAACTGCTGCAGTCCCTCGGCCACACCGTACGGCATGCCTCACAGGCGCTGGCTGCGCTGGCCGAAATCGCTACGCGGCGGCCACAGCGCGTGCTGCTCGATCTGGATCTGCCCGACGTCAGTGGCCCGCAGCTCGCGCGCCTGCTGCGCGCGCAGGAAGTGGACGGCACGCTGCCGCCGCTGCGCCTGATCGCGTTGACCGCGCGCAGCGACGCTGAGGCCGAACGCGAGGCGCGCGAAGCAGGCATGGACGCATTCCTGCGCAAGCCGGTCACGCGCGCGACGCTCGCCAAGGAGTTCGGCGACGCCAGCGCGGGTGCGCCGGCACCGTGAGCGTCTGCGCATCGCCACGGCGCGCCGCTGGAACGTTCGGGCGCAGCGTCGCATCAATGTTGCGGATCGCGGTTCCCGCATCGCGCGCGTCGTTCTACGCTCGCCCGGTTGTCACCGCATCCCTGCCAGGAAACCCACAATGATCAGACGACTCTTCGCCGCTGTCCTTCTGCTGTGCGCCGTGCCAGTGCTGTCCGCCGGCGAGATCGAGCTTGGCGAATCCGACCAGGCTGCGATCCAGGTTGCCGCGACCGACTATGCCGAGGGCTGGTACAGCGGGGACCGCGAGCGCATGGCGCGCGCGCTGCACGACAGCCTCGCCAAGCGCGCCTACCTGCGCGACAAGGGCAGCCGCGAGCGACGCCTGAGCGAACTGGACAAGGCAGCGCTGCTTGCCGGCAACGTGCCGGAGAACGCGCAGCGCTACGCCAAGGCGCCCCGGCGTGCGGACGTGGAAATCCTCGACGCCTTCGGCAACGTCGCTACGGTGAAGCTGCGCATGGATGGCTGGATCGACTACTTGCATCTGGTGCGCGGCGACGACCGGGAATGGCGCATCATCAACGTGCTGTGGGAGCCGGTGGCGCCCTAGCCCATCGCGCCGGCGCTGAAAGCGCCGCGTTCCGTTCAACGCGGACCGCAGCGTGTTCGCAGAACCTCAGCGCTGCGACAACTCGTGCACCGCAGCCACGAGCGCACCGACGTGGTCCGGTTTCACATCGGGGGTGATGCCGTGGCCGAGGTTGAAGATATGGCCCGGTCCCGGCCCATGGCTCGCGAGCACGCGGCCAACTTCGCGCCGTATCGCCTCGGGGGAGGCGTGCAGCGCGGCTGGATCCAGATTGCCCTGCAGCGCAATGCGATCGCCGACCAGCGCGCGCGCGCTGGACAGGTCGATGGTCCAGTCCACGCCGAGGCCGTCGCAGCCCGTCGCGGCCAGGGCCGGAAGGTGTCCATTCGCGCCCTTGGAGAACAGGATCAGCGGAACGTCGCGCGTCGCCGCGTCGGTCTTCAGCGCGGCGGCGATCTGCGTGAGGTAGCGCAGCGAGAATTCCTGGTACTGCGCCGGCGCGAGCATGCCGCCCCAGGTATCGAACACCATCAGCGCCTGCGCGCCGGCCGCGGCCTGCGCCGCGAGATAGACGGCGACCGACCGCGCGACCGTGTCGAGCAGCTGGTGCATCAGCGCCGGCTCGTTCCACAACATGGCCTTGGGCAAGGGGAAATTGGACGAACCTTCGCCCTGGATCATGTAGCAGGCCAGCGTCCACGGGCTGCCGGCGAAACCGATCAGCGGCACGCTCCCGGCAAGCTCGCGCCGTATCGTGCGCACCGCGTCCATGACATAGCGCAGCTCGCCCTCCGGATCGGGCACACCGATGCGCGCCACGTCGGCGGCAGTACGTACCGGCGTACGGAACTTCGGGCCTTCGCCGTCGGCGAAATGCAGGCCCAGACCCATCGCGTCGGGAATGGTCAGGATGTCGGAGAACAGGATCGCCGCGTCGAGCGGGAAGCGGCGCAGCGGCTGCAGCGTGACTTCGCAGGCCAGCTCCGGGTTCGTGCACAGCGCCATGAAGCTGCCGGCCTGGGCGCGCGTGGCACGGTATTCCGGCAGATAGCGTCCGGCCTGGCGCATCAGCCAGACGGGCGTGCAGTCCACGGGTTCGCAGCGCAGTGCGCGCAGGAAACGGTCGTTGCTCATGAGATGGCCTGGAACAAGAATAGAAAGGGATTTTTCAGATTTTCGGTGGATTGGCGGCTGGCACGCGGCACGTTCGGCTGCGACGGAACCTCAGCGTCCGAGTTCCTGCTTCAGCGGTCCCGCACGGCGCGGCCAGCCAACGCCGGTGGCGCCGCTGGCCAGCAGTTCGGTCCGCGCGCGGCGCGCGGCGTCGACCGAGTCGAAATCACCCCACACGGCGAGGTACCAGGATTCGCCGTCGCGCTGCAGCGCAAGCACATGGATCGGGCCGTCGACAGGTGCGTTCGCGATGGCGCTGCGCTCCGTCGCGTCGCGGCTGCGGCCGCTGCCCAGTTCGATCACGTAGCGGCTGTCGGCGAGGCGGCGGAACTCGGCGGTGCCGAGCAGGGTGCGCGAGGTGGGAACCGGGCGTGATTCCGCGGCTGCGGAGTCGGACGCGGTCGCAGTTGCGGCCGTCAGGGCAGGTGCGGCCGGCGCGCTCGTTGTCGCAGGCATCGGTGCAGTCGCCGGTGTCGCGGTGGCGGTCGTCATGGTTGCGGACGCCGACCTGGCCGTGCGCGCGGTTGAATCGGCGCTCGATGGTGCTGAGACGGTTGGCGGTGCAGCGACGACCGCCGAAGAGGCCGGCGCCAGTGCCGTGGCGCGCGGCGAATCTTCGGCCACGGCCGCGGGTGCAGGCGATGCCTCGGTGGACATCGTGTCGCGGTCGGCCGCCTCGGCCAGGCGGCTCTGCGCTGTCTCGCGCGCCGTCGGTCCTGGTTTTGCGGCAGGTGCGGCGTCCGCTGCGGCCGCATTGCGAGACGTTTCCGTCGCAACGCTCGCCGGCTGCGCCAGCGTGCCGGGTGCGGTTTCGCGCGCCTCTGGCGCGAGCAGGTAGTTCGGTACGTTGCGCGACGACCGGCTGGCGGTGCCGGTCTGTGCCGGACGCCCCGGTGAACTGTCCGACGCCGGTGCAACGGCCGGCTCACCGGGAGCCGCGGCACTCGCGGGCTCGGCCGCCGCCGGCGATGTCGACACCGGTTCCGCGATGATTTCGGCCGGGACTTCGCTGCTACTGCGCAAGCGCGGCTCGCGCGGAGCCTTTGGTGCGCTCGGCGGGTTTTCACCGGAGTTGCAGTCCCAGCCCTCGCCGCTGGCGGCCGGTACGCAGACGTGCTTGGTACCGGGCTCGAACACCTGCTCCGCAGCGTGCACGGCCGCGGCGCTCAGCGCACACAGGCCAGACACGCCCAATACGAGCGGGCCCCATACGAGCATGCCCCGTACGAGCAGGACAGCAGTGCTGCGCGGGCGTTCAGCGCACATGCGGAGCCTCCAGGCCCTGACTGAATACGACTCGGAAGCCGCGCTTGACCTGGGCGTCGCGCGCCTGGGCGAACGCGTTGAGGGCGTCGTCGCGTTCGAGATAGACCTCGCGCTTGCTGCTGCTGCGACCGCCCTGCTGGCCCCATTCGCGATACAGGGTCCAGCCACCGAGCAGATCCTGTTGCAGGACGATTTCGTAGTAGCGCGGCGATTCGGCAGCGGCCGGCTGGGTTTGCATGTAGATACGCATGGGCGGGATTGTAGCGGCGTAAGGCGCGCCGGTGTCGGCGCGGTTCAGCCCTCGCGCAGGCGGTGACGGATCGCGCGGTCGGCCACGTCCGGCACGATTTCCGCCGCTCCCAGGCCGCGCCAGAGAATCAGGCGCAACTGGCCACTGAGGTTCTTCTTGTCCAGGTACATCAGCGGCAGCAGCGCCTCGGCATCGCTGCCGGGCGGCAGCGCGACCGGCAGGCCGACGCGCCGCAACAGCTGTTCGAGGCGGTCCGCATCCGCTGCCGGCGCGCGACCCAGGTCGGCCGAGAGGCGGGCCGCGAGCAGCATGCCGATCGCGACGGCCTCACCATGCAGCAGCTGGCCATAGCCTGACGCCGTTTCCAGCGCGTGGCCGAAGGTGTGGCCGAAGTTCAGCAGTGCGCGCTCGCCGTCCTCGCGCTCGTCGCGCGCGACCACACCGGCCTTGTGCAGGCAGCTGCGTGCGATCGCTTCGGCAACCGCGGCGCCGTCGCGCGCCGACAGCGCCTCGGCATGCGCCTCCAGCCAGGCGAAGAACGCCGCATCGCCGATCGCGCCGTACTTGACCACTTCCGCCAGGCCCGAGCCGTATTCGCGCTCAGGCAAGGTATTCAGCGTGTCGGTATCGATGACGACGGCGCGTGGCTGGTGGAACGCGCCGACGAGATTCTTGCCCGCCGGCAGGTTCACGCCGGTCTTGCCGCCGACGGAAGAATCGACCTGGGCCAGCAGCGTCGTCGGTACCTGCAGGAAATCGATGCCACGCATCCAGCACGCGGCGGCAAAGCCGGCGAGATCGCCGATGACGCCCCCGCCGAGCGCGATCACGCAGGCGTCGCGATTGGCCTTCAGCGCCGCGAGCGCTTCGAGCACTTCGCCGCAGCGCGCGAGCGACTTGTGCTGTTCGCCGTCGGGTAGCAGCAGATGCGCGCTGTGCAGTCCGTCGAGGCCGGCGAGCACCGTGTCGAGATACAGCGGCGCCACAGTCGTATTGCTGACGACCAGCACATGGCGGCCGCGGATCGCCGCGCGCCAGCGCGCCGCGTCGTGCAGCACGCCGGCACCGATCCAGATGGGATAGCTGCGCTGCCCCAGCGCGACGTCGAGCTGCCGCACCGCGCTCATGCGGCAGCCGATGCGGACGTGCGGCGCCATTCCTGCTGCAGGCGCTGGTACAGGTCGGCGGCAACGTGGCCGGCGTGTTCGTGTTCGGAGACGATGGTCATGTCGGCGATGCTGCGATAGAGCGGGTTGCGCAGGGCCGCCATCTGTTCCAGGCGCTCGTGCCGGTCCGGAGCGGCGAGCAGCGGACGCTTGCGGTCGCGCGCGAGGCGCGCGAGCTGGACGTCGACGGCAGTTTCGAGATAGACGATGAATCCGCGCGTGGCGAGCAGTTCGCGATTGTGCGCATCGAGCACCGCGCCACCGCCGGTCGCGAGGACGATGCCCCGCAGTGCCGTCATCTCCGCCAGCGACGCGCATTCGCGGCGGCGGAATCCCGCTTCGCCTTCAAGTTCGAAGATCAGCGGAATGGTCGCGCCCGTATGCGCTTCGATGACGTGATCGAGGTCGTGGAACGGCAGCTGCAGCTGATCGGCGACGCGCTTGCCTATGGTCGTCTTGCCGGCACCCATCGGGCCGATCAGGAACAGGTTGGGTGCGGGATTCATGCGTCCGATGCTAGCACGCGGATTCTGGGGCGCTCAGCGCATATGGCAGCAGCAAAGAGGGGCGGGAAGTGAGAAATGAGTAGGTGCCGGGCTTGCATTGCGCCTGCTCTTTTCTCACTTCTTTACCCTGTTTTCCTCAACGCCGCTGCTTTCCACCTACTTCCCACGGTTTCTGCTTTAAGCTAACGACCTCTCCGCGCGCCGCTCCCGCCATGCTCCGATTTCTCGCGATCTTCGTAACCTCATTGCTGGTGCTGTTCACGCTCGACGTGCTCACCGTGGTCGAAGTGCACGTGATCGACCCGTTCAACGCCTTGCTGGCGACGATTTCGGCCAAGCTCATCGCGCTGTTCGGTGGCGATGCGATCTCGCAGGGCAAGGTCATCATCAGCATCGGTACGGGGCTCGCGGTTTCCATCGAGCGCGTCTGCAACGGCATCGAGGCGGTCATCATCCTGGTCTCGGCCATGATCGCGTTCCCGTCGCGCTGGTCGCACAAGCTGGTCGGTATCGTGCTCGGCACGCTCGCGATCCAGAGCCTCAACCTCGTGCGCATCATCAGCCTTTACTATCTGCACCAGTGGAACTCGGTCTGGTTCGAGTGGTTCCACAGCTATATCTGGCAGGCCCTGATCGTGCTCGACGCGCTGATCATGTTCCTGCTATGGCTGCGTTACCTGCCGCGTCCGCCAGGGGCGCCGGATCAGTCGCCGCCGCCCGACGAACCCTCGGCCGCACAGGCTCCCGCGTGAATCCCGCTGGTGCCGTGCTGCTGGCCGGTTGCGGCGACGTCGGCATCCGCACCGGCCTGCAACTGGCGGCGGCCGGGCGCCGGGTCTACGGCCTGCGCCGCAGTACCGCCGCGTTGCCGTCGCCGCTGCTACCGCTACAGGCCGATCTCGCCGATCCGGCTTCCTTGCGCAACCTGCCGGAAGATATCGCCGACATCGTGTTCCTGCCTGCGCCGGGACAGCGCGACGAGGCGGCCTACCGCGGCCTTTTCCTCGACGGCCTGACCCACCTCGTCGATGCGCTACAACGCCGTGTCCGGATCAACCGGCTGCTGTTCGTGTCCTCCAGTGCGGTCTATGGCGAGCACGGCGGCGCCTGGGTCGACGAAGACAGCCCGTGCCGGCCGCTCGCTTTCAACGGCCGGCTGTTGCTGCAGGCTGAGCAGCGTCTGGCGGACATGACCCAGGCGACGGTCGCGCGCTGTTCCGGCATCTACGGTCCTGGCCGCACCCGCCTCGTCGCGCAGATCGCCAACGGCAATGCGCGCCGGCCGGCGGGCGCGTCCGAATTTTCCAATCGTATTCATGTGGAGGATGTAGCCGGCGCGCTGGTGCATCTGCTCGTGCTGCCGGAGCCGGCAGCGTGCTATGTGATCAGCGACGATCACCCGGCGCCCGTGGCCGAAGTGCAGGAATGGATCGCGCGGCAGCTCGGCGTGCCGCCGCCTGCGCCAGAAAAGACCGCCGGCGAGCGAGCCGTTGGCAACAAGCGGCTGCGCAACGGCCGTCTACGTGCGTCCGGCTACACGCTGCGCTTCCCGGATTTCCGCGCCGGCTACGCCCCGCTGCTGAGGGAGCTTCCGGCTTCGCCCATCTGAATGCGATGGTGGCGATGGCTGCCGAAACCCAATGCTGCATTGCGCAAATCATGACCGCGGCGGCCGCGGTGGCAGTGCCGTTGCATACTGCTACACTCCCCGCCGCACAAACACGGAAACTCATTCACCGCCAGTGCCTGGCCCAGATAGGGAGCCGTCATGTCCATTGCCAAGGTCATTGAAGTCAGTTCGTCTTCCCCCAAGAGCATCGACGATGCGGTCCAGTCGGGACTGCTCAAGGTCGCTACCACGGTCAAGAACCTGAAGGGCGCCTGGGTCAACGAGATCAAGGTGGTCACCGACGACGAGGGGCGGGTCACGGAATGGCGGGTCAACATGCGCGTGAACTTCGTTGTCGAATAAGGAGCGGGGAATGGGCCGGAGGCTTGCGCGGGAAGCCGCTGCATGAGCAAGCATGAAATTGTCATCGGCTTTCTCGAGGATGATGCTGATCAGGCCGAGCTGATTTCCCTGTGGCTTGAACGCGCCGGCTACACGCCGCGCGTATTCCGCAGCGCGAACGAATTCCGGCGTCGCCTGGGTATCGAGGCGGTGGATCTGCTGCTGCTGGACTGGATGTTGCCGGACGCGACGGGACTGGATGTGCTGGCCTGGATTCGCGGCTCCACCAACGCGGAACTGCCGGTGATCTTCCTGACTGCGCGTTCGCTCGACGAGGACATCGTCAAGGGACTGGAAAGCGGCGGTGACGATTATGTCGTCAAGCCGCCCAAGCAGGCCGAGTTGCTCGCGCGCGTGGCCGCCGTACTGCGCCGGCGCGGCGTGGACACGGAGGCCAGCACCGACCTGACGATCCCGCCGTATCACATCGACCTGATGCGCCGCCGCGTAGCGATCGAAGGGCGCGACATCGAGCTGACCCAGCGCGAGTTCGACCTCGCGACGTATCTGTTCCGCCGCCAGGGCCGCATCGTCAGCCGCGATGCGCTGCTCGAGAATGTCTGGAACATGAGCGCACAGGTCTCTACGCGCACCGTCGACACGCACGTCAGCCGGTTGCGCAAGAAGCTCGAGCTCGGCGGCGAACACGGCTGGCGCCTGACCGCGGTCTACCAGCACGGATACCGCCTCGAACAGTCGTGATACGACGGCGGTCGGGTGCAGCGCTTCGTGGAGAGCACGATCATGTCCAGCAAGCGTCAGCAGGTTGCCGACAACACGCGCAGCGCCGCAGCGACGTCGACCGCACCAGGCGATCGCGCGGCGACTATCGCAGGCGCGATGGAGAATTCAGTGAGTGACAAGAAAGCCCCCGCGTCCGATCCCGCCGGCGCGGACCGCAACGTCGACCAGATCCGTGACATCCTGTTCGGCGGCCAGATGCGCGATTACGAGCGTCGCTTCCAGGAACTCAACCAGCGCATCGAAGCCGATTTCGAAGGACTGCGCCAGGACCAGGAGCGCCGCTTCGCGCAGCTCGACAAGCGTCTCGACGAACAGGTCGAGAAAATCGGCCGCGCGCTGCGCCAGGAAGTTTCCGACCGCGCCGCGGCGACGGACGATCTGGAGACGCGCCTGCTGCAAAGCGCACGTACACAGCGCAGCGAACTCACCGCCGCGATCGATGCGCTGAACCACGAATTGTCTTCCGGCGAGGAACGCCTGCGCGCGGCATTGGCCGAACTCGACGCGGCGTTGAAGGAACAGGCCGGACGCCTGACCCAGTCGCTGACGCGTTCGCGCGACGAACTGCGTGGCGAGAAGGTCGGTCGCGACGACCTGGCCGCGCTGCTGACCGAGGTTGCGCTGCGGCTCAAGGGCGATTTCGATCTCCCCGGTCCGGTCTGACCGCGCGGCCGGCGCGCCGTGGGCGATCATGAACGCCTCAAGCAGCTGATCGTCGGTGACGAGCTTGCCGCGCTGGACGCGCATGCGCGGCGCGTGGCGACGCTTGAGTCAAGCCACGCCGATCTGCCGCAGCAACTGCCGCGGCTGCTGCGCGAGGCGCAGCAGGGTCAGGGTCGCCACAGACTCGCCCAGGCGCTTACCGCCCCCGTTGCCGATGCGCTCGGCGCCGCCGTGCAGTCGCAGCGCCACACCATCGTGGAAGCGCTGTTCCCGGTCATAGGTCCGGCGATCCGCAAGGCCATCGCAGAGGCGATGCGCGATTTCAACGACAACTTCAATCGCGTGCTGGAATCGAGTTTCACGCCGCGTGGCCTGCGCTGGCGCATCGAATCCTGGCGCACGGGCCTGCCGTACGCGCAGGTGGCAATGCGCCATGCGCTGCCTTATCGGCTCGATCACCTGTTTCTGATCGACCGGCACAGCGGTCTCGTGATCGCACGCGTGTCCGCGCCGGACCTGCCGGATCTCGACGCCGACGCGATCGCCGGCATGCTCACGGCGATTGGCGACTTCGTGCGCGATTCGGTCGGCAACGGCGAGGATCGCGGCAGCCTGGACTCGGCCAGCGTCGGCGAACACCTGGTCTGGGTATTGACCGGACCGCGCGCGAATCTTGCGGCGTTCGTGCGCGGCGCACCGCCGGCGGAACTGCGCACCTTGCTGCGCGAGCGACTGGAGCAGATCCATGCCTCGCTCGACGATTACCCGCAGTCGCTGCAGGAATTGACGCCGGCGACGCAGGTGCACCTGCATGAGAGCCTGCGCCTGGACCGCATCGACGTCGACGCGGTGGCGCAAGCCTCGGCGCAAGGTGCTTCGGCGCCGCGCCGCTGGCCGCTGCTGCTGCTCGCCCTGTTGGTGCTCGCGCTGCTGCTCGGCTGGGAGTGGCGCCAGCGGCAGTGGCAGGGTCGTCTCGACGCTGTTACGCAGCTCTTGTCTGACTGGCCCGGCCTGCATCTGGATCGTGTCGATGGCGATATCGGCAAACGCATACGCGTGCGCGGCCTGATCGACGCCTCCGCACAGCCGCCGCACACGGATATCCGCGCCTTGTTGCCACCGGGCATCGAGCTGCAGCTGGATCTGCGTGGCTACGTCTCCACCGACGACGCGATTGTCCTGCGACGCGCGCGCCGGCTGCTGGATCCTCCTGCCGGTGTCAGGAGCGTCGTACAGGCGGGTGTGCTGAACCTGAGCGGCGAGGCAGATGCCGCGTGGGCGGCACGCGCACGCGAGCAGGCCGAGCGCGTCGTGGGCGTGACGGGCGTCGATACTTCGCTGCTGCACATTGCGAGCGATGCGCAGGCCGGCCTGCGCGCGGAATGGGATCGCCGGGTGCAGGCGCTGCCCACTCAGCGCGTGCATTTCGTGCGTGAAACCGAGCAGCGCGATCCGGCCGAACTGTCGGCGTTGCTGGCCAGCGTGCAGCGTCTGCGCGAACTCTCGCCGCAGTTGCAGGAGCCGTTGCGCTTGCAGTGCCGCGGTCACAACGACGAACCCGGCACCAGCGCGACCAACAGCGAACTGCGCGGGCGCCGCGCACGCTGGCTGTGCGCCGAACTGCGCAACGCTGGGGTACCCGCCGCCGACCTGCGGACAGAGACCGACGATGCCGCGGCGAACCCGCCTACAATCGGTGAGCGGGCCGTCAGTCTGTGGCTCGACGCGTCGCCGGAGGACGAATGAGTGAGATCGCACGCAAGGTATGCATGCTCGGCGACTTCGGCGTCGGCAAGACCAGTCTCGTCGCGCGCTTTGTGCGCAACACGTTTTCCGACAAATACCTGACCACGGTCGGTGTCAAGGTCGACAGCCGCCTCGTCAGTCCGGCACCCGGGACCGACATCAAGCTCGTGATCTGGGACATTGCCGGCAAGGCCGTGCTCGACAACCTCAACCAGAATTACCTGCGCGGCGCGAGCGGTCTGATCCTCGTCGCCGACGGCACGCGCGAGGCCAGCCTGCGCGCGGCGCTGAATCTGGCCATGCAGGCGCGCGACGTCATCGCCGATCCGGCCTGCGTACTGTTCGTCAACAAGCTCGATCTCGTCGATCGCTGGGAAGCGTCGCCGGCGGTACTGGTTGAGATCCGCCGCAGTCTCGCCGTGTTCGAGACCAGTGCGCTGAGTGGCGACGGCGTCGAGGCCGGCTTCGCCGAACTCGCGCGGAAGCTCGCGCCATGAGCACGCTTCCGGCCGCGGTCGAAACGTATCTCGACGAATGGCTGCGCGCCCGCTCGCGCCCCCTGCTGCTGACTTTCGATGCGCAGTGGCGACTCGTGGACATTCAGGGCGACGTGGCGTATCACGGCCTCGCCGCGGACGCGACGGATGGGCTCGTGCTGCAGCTGCAGGACCTGCTCCTGGGCCTGCCGCTGGACGAGGTCCAGGAACTGCCGTTCGTTGAACTCGCCGGTGGCCGCCACATGCATGTGCACCTGGTGCCGGATGGCGAACAATTTCATCTGTTGCTGCTCGATGCTCGCGAGGAACACGGCCGTACCCAGGGGCAGCAGCAACTCGGCAACGAAGCCGTGCTGGCCGGCATCGAGAAGTCACGCACGCTCGCGCGGCTGCGCCAGATCAAGAGCGAACTGGAACAGCAGCGTGCGCAGCTGGAGGAAGCCAACGCGCTGAAGAACGCGCTGTTCGCGACGCTGAGCCACGAATTCCGCACGCCGCTGACGTCGATATTCGGTTATCTGCACCTGCTCGAGCGCGACGGCGGAGCCGTGCGCGCGCAGGCGCTGTCGGCGCTGCGCCGCAACGCGAGCTATCTGTTCGCGCTGGCCGAGAACCTGCTCGAATACGGTCGCGGCGAAGCGGGTGAAAGCCTGCTCGATCCGGCCATGCTGGATCTGCCTGCACTCGTGGCCGATCTCGATGCGATGTTCCGTCCGCTCGCGGCGGAGAAGGGTCTTGCGCTGGTCGTCGACGCCGGTGTCGCGCCGCCCGCCGAGGCGCTGTTCGATGCGGTGAAGCTGCGCCAGGTCGCGATCAACCTGCTGTCCAACGCGTTGCGCTATACCGCGCGCGGTTACGTGCGCGCGCACCTGGGCTGGAGCGGCGACACGCTGCGGCTCGAGGTCAGTGATACCGGCCTGGGCATCGATGCGGCGTCGCGGGAAAAGATTTTCAGGCCGTTCAACCGCGGTGCGCAGCACGGTTCGCGCGGCGCGGGTCTGGGCCTGTCCATCGTCAAGCGCCTGGTCGAGCGCATGAATGGCGTGCTGGAACTCGACTCCACACCGGGCCAGGGCAGCACGTTCCGCGTGGCGTTGACGCCGCTGGGTGGTGCGGGCCTGCCGCAGTTCGCGCCGGCGCAGCGCAAGCGCGGCCTGACTGCGCTGATCGTCGACGACGATCCGGACATCGCCGCATTGCTGGAGGTGCTGCTCGGCGACATGGGGGTCAGCACGCGCCAGGCCGGCAGCGTCGCGGAGGCGCTCGCCGCGGTCGCGCAACAGGTGCCTGATCTCATTCTGGTCGACGTGGAGCTGCCCGGGCTGTCGGGCAATGCGGCGGTCTTCCAGTTGCGTTCACAAGGATACAAAGGCCGCATAGTGACGCTTTCGGCCAGCGCTACGGAGTCGGCGCGGACGGCTGCGCTGACCGCGGGCGCCGATCACTACCTGACCAAGCCGCTGGACTTCGCCCAGTTCGCGCGCGTGATCCAGAGCACCGGCACAGCACCTTGAATTCTGCGTGATAGCATCGTCGTTTTCGCCGGAGAGACGCCGTGAACCTCTGTCCTGAAGCGCTCAACGAACTCGATGCCCTGCTGGCCGAAGCCGCCGCCGGCGGCGATCCGGAGCCCCACGCGATGACCCTCAGCAGCGTCGACGCGCGTGGCCGGCCGCATTCGCGCATCGTGCTGCTCAAGGGCACGGGGCCGGACGGCCTGCGTTTCTTCACCAACTACACGAGCGCGAAAGGCCAGGAGCTCGCCGCCAATTCGCTGGTCGCGCTGTGCCTGCACTGGAAGCATCTGCGCGACGGCGTCCAGGTGCGCGTCGAAGGCGCGGTCGAGGAATTGTCCGCGGCCGACTCCGACGCCTATTTCGCGAGCCGTCCGCGCGGTAGCCAGATCGGCGCCTGGGCTTCGCTGCAGTCGCAGACCCTGCCGGCGCGCGGCGACTTCGAGGCGCGCATCGCCGCCTATGACGCCGAGTTCGAGGGCCGTGACGTGCCGCGGCCGCCGCACTGGGGCGGCTATCTCGTCCGGCCCGACCTGATCGAATTCTGGTACGGCGCCACGTTCCGCCTGCACGAACGCCAGCGCTTCGAACTCGTCGACGGTAGCTGGCGCCAGCGCATGCTGTATCCGTGATGTACCCCTCGCGCATCGTCTGCCTGACCGAAGAGCCGACCGAAGTCCTCTACGCGATCGGCGAGGAAGACCGCATCGTCGGCATTTCGGGCTTCACCGTGCGGCCGCCGCGCGCGCGCAAGGAGAAGCCGAAGGTCTCGGCGTTCACGAGCGCGAAGATTGGCGAGATCCTCAAGCTCGAGCCCGATCTCGTCATCGGTTTCTCGGACATCCAGGCGGATATCGCGCGCGACCTGATCAAGGCTGGTATCGAAGTCTGGATCAGCAACCATCGCTCGGTGGCCGGAATACTCGGCTACATCCGCCGCCTTGCCGGCATGGTCGGCCGCGCCGACGCCGGCGAAGCCCTCGCGCTGCGTGCGCAGGCGCACATCGACGCGATCAGCGCCGCGGCCGCCGCACTGCCTCGACGCCCCTGCGTGTATTTCGAGGAATGGGACGACTCGCTGATCAGCGGCATCCGCTGGGTCGGCGAATTGATCCGCATCGCCGGCGGTGACGACGCGTTCCCCGAGCTCACCGACAACTCGCTCGCACGCGACCGCATCATCGCGGACCGACAGGAAGTCGTGCGCCGCGCACCGGACCTGATCCTTGGCTCCTGGTGCGGCAAACGCTTCCGCCCCGAAACCGTCGCCGCACGCCCCGGCTGGGACGCGATCCCCGCCGTACGCAACGGCGAACTCCACGAGATCAAGTCGCCGATCATCCTGCAGCCCGGCCCCGCGGCGCTGTTCGACGGGCTCGATGCGTTGCATGCGCGGATTGCGGCGTGTGCGCGGCGTTGAGGCTGAACGGCGATCAATCTATAAATCAATAATTATTCAAATGTAGGCGAAAAGCTGATCGCGGGCGCCATGGATCTTTCCGGGACTGACTGCCCGCGTGACACGAGCTGGCGTTCACGGACTGCGTATCGGCTCCGCCGTAGACGGCGTGTCATGCTCCTTGGCCGATTTGCGTAATTCAGAACGAACAACCTGGAGACGACGATGCGAATCCTGCCCGGCACGATTCTGTTTCTTGCGCTTGCCTGTTCTTTTGCTGCCAGCGCCAGCGAACCCCAGTCGCTGAGCGCCCGGATCGGCGACACCATCTTCGTCAGCGACGACGACGGCATCACGCTCGTGCCAGTCGGCAATGCAAGCGGCAGCTTCTCGTTGAGCGCGACGACGCAAGGCGCGAGTGCGTATCCACCGCCGAAGACGCCGGTGGATCGGCTGTCGATCATCTGCAGCGGCATGGCGGCGGGCAAGCCGATGAAGCTCGACAGCAAGTGGTTCTCGCGCGCCGAGTGCGATGTCCGTTTCGTCAAGGGTGTAAAGATGATGGGTGGCGATCCCGACGCCGAATACACGCTCGACAAGGACCATGCGGGCAACGTGTTCGAGGTCGAGAGTGCGGCGGGCAAGCGCTACACGGGACGTTTCAATTTCCGGCTGGTTGATGCGACGGGCACGGCCCATCTCGTGACCGACGGGAAGTTCGTGGTCGAGGATCGCCAGCTATAAGCGAACGGGCCGTGGCCTGTGCGTTTCGGCATCGCTCTCCGGGCCGCTATAAAACGCACGTTTGAAATCAGCGTTTGAGCGGTGTAGAGTCGCCCGGCCGCCGCGTCTTGCGCCGGCAATCCAACCATCGTTCGTCATGCTGGGAGAGCCCTGACTCTCGCGGTGTGCGCCGGTTGACAGAAGTGGCCGCTCGCGGCCCGCCGAAGACGGAAATCATCCGCGCGGCAGGAGCTTGATTTCGGGATTGATGCCGGCACTACCGGTCGAGTCCGCGGCTTCCCTTGGGAGAGGGAAGTATGATGCGCCACCTGTGCGGACGCCTGCTCGGCGTCCTGTTGTGTCTTGGCGTCGTGGCTCCGGTCGCGGCGCAGTCCGGTTATACCCAGACCCGCCATCCGATCGTGCTCGTGCACGGCCTGCTCGGTTTCGACAGTCTGCTCGGCGTCTACGACTACTGGTACGGCATTCCATCGCAGCTGCGTTCCGGCGGGGCGACCGTCTATGTCGCGAGCGTCGCGGCGGCCAATTCCAGTGCGGTGCGCGGCGAGCAGCTGATCCGCGATCTCGATCATCTGCGTGCGCTGTACGGCCACGGCAAGTTCAACCTGATCGGCCATAGCCATGGCGGGCCGACCATTCGCTACGTCGCCTCGGTGCGCCCGGATCTGGTCGCGTCGATCACGTCGGTCGGCGCGCCGCACAAGGGCAGCAAGGTCGCCGACGCGCTCAACACAGCCCTGCCGCCGGGTTCGCCGCTGCGGCCGCTGGTTGCCGGCTTCGTCGACGCGCTCGGCGGATTCCTCGGGTTTCTGTCGGGCAACAGCGATCCGCAGCACGCGCTCGGCGCGCTGGCTTCACTCAACACCGCCGGATCGAACGCGTTCAATGCGCTGCATCCGCAAGGCATTCCGACCAGCAGCTGCGGCCAGGGCGCGTCCGTCGTCAACGGCGTGCGCTATTACTCGATCGGCGGCACCTCGGTGCTGACCAACATCTTCGATGCGTCCGACGCATTGCTGGGTGCCGGTGGTCTGTTCTACGGCTTCGAGGCGAACGACGGCCTGGTCGGGCGCTGTTCCAGCCATCTCGGCGTCGTGCTGCGCGACGACTACGCCTGGAATCATCTGGACGAGGTCAACCAGGTGCTCGCATTGCGCGGCCTGTTCGCGTCGGATCCGGTCAGTGTGCTGCGTGCCCAGGCCAACCGGTTGAAGTCCGCCGGGTTGTGAACAGGCGCGTCATTGCGACAGCGGCAGCCCTGTGTGGGTTGCTGCTGTTCCTGTGGTGGATCAGGTCCGCACCGCCGCCGGCCGAGCTGCGCGCTGGCGGTGCGCGGGTGGATGCGACGCCGCGCGCGACGGCGCCGCGACCGCACGACGTCGTCGCGAGCAGTGCGGCGCAGCGGCCGCCGCAGTCGGGCACCGCCGCACGCGAGGATTCGCTGCGCGGCACCGATGTCGACGGCGGCGTGCGCCTCGATGCCGCCGGACGACTGGTCGCTGATCGCGAGTTGCGCCGGTTGTTCGACTATTTCCTCGCGCGCCTCGGCGAGCGCAGTCCCGAACAGATCCGCGCCGATCTGCTGGCCTGGCTGCAGACACGGCCGCAGCTCGACGCGAGCGCGCGCGCGGAGGTCGTGCGTCTGTTCGATCGCTATGTCGAGCTGCAGCGTGCGAGTGCCGCGCTCGGGCGGAGCGCCGATCTGCGCGCCGATCTGCAGCAGCTGCGGGAGCTGCGCGAACGCGAATTCGGCGTAGAACTCGCGCGCGCCTGGTTCGGCGAGGAACAGGATTACGCCGAGCAGACGCTCGCTCGGCTCGCGCTTGCGCGCAATGCCTCGCTCGATACGCAGACACGTGCCCGGCTACTGGCGGAACTCGACGTGCAGCAGGATCCACAGCAGCGGGCGGCACGCGAGGCGAGCACGGATTTCCAGCTGGCCGTTACGCAGAGCAGGCAACTGGCGTCGATCGATGCATCGGCGCAGCAGCGCGCGCAGCAGCGGCGCGAACTCTGGGGTGACGAGGCGGCCGTGCGTCTGGCGGAACTGGACCAGCAGGAAGCGAGCTGGCAGCTGCGTCTTCGTGCCTATGCGCAGGCGCGCGAGCAATTGTTCGCCGATCGCGGCCTCTCGCCGCAGCAGCGCGAGATCCGCCTGGCGCGCTTGCTCGGCGATTTCAGCGAAGCGGAGCGGCGTCGCGTGCTGACCCTGGCCGAGGAAGGACTGCTGCCGCGCTGAAACTGCCGCCAGCGCCTGGCTTTGCGCCGCTCAGGCTGGCGCGTCGAGCACGTCCCAGCCCATCTGCGCGATCGTGCCGGCCATGCGACCCGCGGCAAGCGCCTGCTCGCTCGACGCATTGCCTTGCAGCGCACGCTTCATGACGCCTTGCGCGATCGCGGCGAGGCGGAAGAAATGGAACGCCAGATGAAACGGCCAGGCGCTGCCTGGGTCGAGGCCGGTCGCGTCACCGAATCGGCTCAGCAGCGCGGCTTCCTCGGGTATGCCCAGCGTCGCGCGGTCGAGACCGGCGAGGCCCGGCAGGACCGGATTGCGCGGCAGGCGCAGGGCCATGCAGAAATAGCCCAGGTCGGCGAGCGGATGTCCCAAGGTGGACAATTCCCAGTCGACCACAGCGAGCAGTTCCTGCTGCTCCGACCACATCAGGTTGTCCAGCCGGAAGTCGCCGTGCACCAGCGCAACGCGGCCGTCGTCGGCGGGTGCGGTGCTGGGCAGCGTGGCGATGAGCCTGTCCATCGCAGGAATCGTTTCTGTTTCGCTGGCACGGTACTGCTCGCTCCAGCGGGCGATCTGGCGCGCGAAGTAGTTGCCGGGCCTGCCGTAGTCGCCGAGGCCCACGGCGGTTGGATCGAGCCGCACGAGTTCGACCAGCGTATCGACGGCTGCGTGATAGACCGCTTTGCGCTGCGCCGGCGCGAAGTCGGGCAACGACGGATCCCAGTGCACGCGGCCCGGCACGTAACTCATGAGGTAGAACGCGCTGCCGATGACGCTGTCGTCCTCGCACAGGTGCAGCGGGTGGGCGACCGGCACGGCACTGTGCCGCAGCGCGCGCAGCACGCGATATTCGCGATCGACCGCATGCGCCGAGGCGAGCAGCTTGCCAGGCGGCTTTCTCCTCAGGACGTAGCAGCCGGACGCCGCATCGATGCGATAGGTCGGATTGGACTGGCCGCCCTTGAACTTGAGCGCATCCAGCGGCCCGCGGAAACCGTCGACGTGTTGCTGCAGATAGACCGCCAGTGCGTCGGTGTCGAAGCCGGGATGGGGCGCTTGCGTCATGGCATCGCTCTCGCTGACGGGGGCAGGGCCGGCGGTGCCGGCGCGCAACAGGACACGGACCGCCCGCGGCGACTGCCGCGGCCGACCATCAATAGAAACTGCGCAACGCGCGGTGCTGCTCGGTGTCCAGGTGCGGCAGATGGCTCCAGCGGCGCAGGTGCCAGGTGCCGTCTTCGCGTACGAACTCGACGATGCCGGAATTGGCCAGGCTCAGGTTGTGTCGGATCGTCGCGGCTTCGTCCAGCGACAGCAGCGCCTGCGCGCAGCGCGCGATGACGCCGCCGGAGCTGACCACGAGCGCGGTACCCGACGCGGCATGCGTCTCGGCGCGGTCACGCGCGCGCCGCACGCGGTCGCGAAAGGTCTGCAAGGTCTCGGGCATGGCGTGGTCGAGCGCACCGGTGCCCCAGGCGTGGAAGGCGCGGCCGAGCAATGCCTGCACGCGCGAGGGCTCGAGTCCGTCGCGCAGCGCCGGCAGGTCAGGATCGTCGGTTGCCCAGGCGGCGTAGCCGCGCAGCAGGCTTTCATGATCGAACTCGTTCCAGTCCGCATCGACGACGGCGGTTGGCAGCGGCCGGTCGATCGCGTGTGCGGCGGCCTGCAGGGCGTGCAGGGTCTGCGCATGGCGCCGCTGCGCGCCGCTGACGACGTGGGCGAACTCGAGTTCGGGCTGCGCGGCGAGCCACTGCGCTAGCAGTTCGGCCTGGCGCAGTCCGCGCTCAGACAAACGATCGTAGTCCTCGGTGCCGAAGCTGGCCTGCGCATGGCGGATCAGCAACAGGCGAGTCGTTTCACGGACAGGCATCAGTCGGTCACGTAGTTCTTGCGGAAGGTCAGCGTATAGCTGCGCGTGCTGCCTTCGGGAGTGATGTCGAGCGTGAAGCTCAGTGTGTCGCGGCCCCGTACCGGAAATTCGCCGAGGTAGTAAACCGCGTCGGCTTCACGGATCTCGCGCATGATCAGGTCGGTGCGCTGGCCGGCCAGCGTCGCCGCTGTGCCGCGGATGCGGGCCGCCACCGGAGTGCCGTCGAGTTTCTGCACGGCGATGTTGACGAGGCCTTGCTTGCTCGTTCGCGCGAACTGGTACTGGCGCGCGACTTCCGCCGGCAGCATGTCGGCCGACAACGCGTTGTAGTGCACCTGGAACTGGTCGAACCGCTGCACCTGCTCGCTGCGGCCGCGTGCCGGGAACAGCGCCAGCAGCACGGCGGTCGCAACGAAGAGACTGATCTTGTAGGCGAGTTTCATGAAATGGCTCCAGCGCAGACGACGCGGCGATGTTACACCGCGTGCGACAGCCTACAGCGGCAGCATCACCGTGCCGATCGGGCCGAACAGATGAAAGACGGCGAGCATGCCCAGGCGCAGCACCACGCCCGCATAGAGCGGCGACAGATCGAGCGCGGCCGAGTGCGGCGGCAGCTTGCGGAACGGGCGCAGCAACGGGTCGGTCAGGTTGTACAGCACTTCGATCGCCGGATTTCGCGGGTCGGGGGCAAAGAAGCTCATGATCGCGCGCAGCACGATGGCCCAGAACGCGGTGCCGAGCACGTAATACAGCAGCCCGCCGAAAATCCCCGGCAGCAGCAGTCCCGGCGCCAGTGGCAGCCGGGCCAGCAGCAGGAGCAGCACGACCTCGATCGCGGCAACCAGCACCAGCAGCACGGCCGTGGCGAAGCTGAACTGCTTGCGCGGCGGAATGATCTGCGCCAGCGGGCCGACGACGGGATTCGTGAACTTGTAGATAAATTGACAGATCGGGTTGTTGAAACGTATCCGCGTCAGCGGCAGTGTCAGGCGCAGCAGCAGGATGAACAACGCGATGCCGAATACCAGCCGCACGAGCAACTGCCCCGCGTCACTGAAGAAACCCATGATTCAGTCTCCCGAACTGGCGGCAAGTTCGCGGCCGCGTTGCGTCGCGGCGGATACGGCATCGGCGACGATTTCGCGCAGGCCGCGCGCGGCGAAGCGATCCAGCGCGGCCTGGGTCGTGCCTCCGGGCGAGGTTACCCGCTCGCGCAGTCGGGCTGGCGCCTCGCCGTCTTCGCGCAGCATGCGGCCGGCGCCCAGCGCGGTCTGCGTGGCGAGCAGATGCGCTGCCTCGGGCGGTAGGCCTTCGGCGACGGCAGCGGCTTCCAGCGCTTCGACGAGCAGGAAGAAATAGGCCGGGCCGGAACCGGACAGCGCGGTGACCACGTCCATGTTCCGCTCGTCGTCGATCCATACGGTAACGCCGGCTGCGCCGAGCACGGTTTCGGCCGCGCGGCGTTGTGTCTCGCTGACGCGCTCGTTCGCGCAGAGTCCGCTCGCGCCCGCGCCGATCAGCGCCGGCGTGTTCGGCATGCTGCGCACGACGGCGACGCCGCCCCCGCACCAGGCATCGAGCTGGTCGAGACGGATGCCGGCGGCGATCGAGATCAGCAGCGGGCGGTTCGCCTGCACGGCGGGCCGCAGTGCCTCGCAGACCGGACGCATGACCTGCGGCTTGACCGCGAGCAGGATGACCTCGGCATCGCTCGCCGCGGCGGCGCCGTCGGCGTGCACGGCGATGCCGAAGTCCGCCGCGAGCGCGCTGCGCAGCGCGGCGTTCGGCTCGGCCACGGCGATGCGCCCAGGTGCGGTGCCCTGTCGCACCAGTCCGCCAATCAGGCTGCGGGCCATGTTGCCGCCGCCGACGAAGGCGATGCGCGGCGTGCGGGTATCCGGTGCGTCAGACATGAGCGTCCATAGGGAGCGAGGGGAGGAGCGAGCATAGCCGCGGCCTGCGCCGGACTGGAATCGCGGGTGTGTTGCAGCGGTCGTGGCGTGGCGCGTGCTGACTCAGGCTGCGGAGGCGCGCGCCCCGAACAGCGCCGAGCCGATACGGACCAGCGTGGCGCCCTCGGCGATCGCCAGCTCGAAATCCTCGCTCATGCCCATCGACAGTGTGTCCACGGCGGGATGGTCGCGGCGCAGCGCGTCGTACAGGCCGCGCATGCGCGCAAACGCCGCGCGGCGCAGCGCCATGTCCTCATGCGGTGCGGGTATCGCCATCAGGCCGCGCAGGTGCAGGGCCGGTTGATCCGCCACGGCCGCGGCGAGTGCGTCGATCTCTCCGGGGCTGCAGCCGGACTTGGCGGCCTCGTCATCGATGTTGACCTGGATCAGCACCTGCAGCGGACCGCGTGCGGGCGGGCGCCAGCGCGCCAACGGCGCGATCAGCTTGGGCCGATCCAGCGTGTGCAACCAGTCGAAATGCTCGGCCGCCTCGCGGCACTTGTTCGATTGCAGCGGACCGATCAGATGCCATTCCAGTGCCAGGTCGGACAACTCGCGCTGCTTGGCCAGCGCTTCCTGTACGTAGTTCTCGCCAAAGCGGCGCTGGCCCAGCGCGGCCAGCGCGCGCACGGCCGCTGCAGGCTTGGTCTTGCTGACCGCGAGCAGGTGGACCGGGGCGGAATGCTGCGCTGCAGCGCGCGCAATCCGGGCGCAGATCCCAGTAAAGGCAGTTTCGGAAGAACTCATCTCAACCGCGTGCGCCGACGGAAAATTGCCGAGCTATACTCGGCCGTGACCACGCCGGACAGCGGCGTCAATTGCCTTGGGGGATTGCGCATGGATATTGCCGAGCTGCTGGCGTTCTCAGTCAAGAATAAGGCCTCGGACCTGCACTTGTCCGCAGGGCTGCCGCCGATGATCCGCGTCGACGGGGATGTGCGCCGCATCAATATCCCGGCGCTGGACCACAAGCAGATCCACTCGCTGGTCTACGACATCATGTCGGACAAGCAGCGGCGCGACTACGAAGAATTTCTCGAGGTCGACTTTTCGTTCGAAATCCCTGGTCTGGCACGCTTCCGTGTCAATGCGTTCAACCAGAACCGCGGCGCCGGCGCCGTGTTCCGTACCATTCCGTCCGAAGTGCTGTCGCTGGAAGACCTGGGCTGCCCCAAGATATTCAAGGAGCTGATCCAGCAGCCGCAGGGCCTGATTCTCGTGACCGGCCCGACCGGTTCGGGCAAGTCGACCACGCTTGCGGCGATGGTCGACCACGTCAACAAGAACGAATACGCGCACATCCTGTCGGTGGAAGATCCAATCGAATTCGTTCACACCTCGCAGAAGTGCCTGATCAACCAGCGCGAGGTGCATCGCGACACGCACGGCTTCAACGAGGCGCTGCGCTCGGCACTGCGCGAAGACCCGGACTACATCCTCGTCGGCGAGTTGCGCGACCTGGAAACCATCCGCCTGGCGCTGACCGCCGCGGAAACCGGTCATCTCGTGTTCGCGACCCTGCATACCTCCTCGGCGGCCAAGACCGTCGACCGCATCATCGACGTGTTCCCGGCCGGTGAAAAGCCGATGGTGCGCTCGATGCTGTCGGAATCGCTGCGCGCGGTGATCTCTCAGTCGCTGCTGAAAAAGGTCGGAGGCGGCCGCATTGCGGCGCACGAGATCATGGTCGGCATACCGGCCATCCGCAATCTGATCCGTGAGGACAAGGTCGCGCAGATGTACTCGTCGATCCAGACCGGTGCGCAGTACGGCATGCAGACGCTGGACCAGTGCCTGCTCGATCTCGTGAAACGTGGACTGGTTACGCGACCGCAGGCCATGAGTTATGCGAAGAGTAAGGAAATGTTCAAGTAGCCGGCGCAGCGATCCGCCTGCCGTTCCCGCACGGAACGGCGGACGGGTCCGCCGGTAGCGAAGGTTTTCCCGAAACGCGTTTTCGCGGGCGATACGGGTAGTGCGGGACGGCCGGCGAACGGCCGCCCACGTCCTGCCACCGCACCGCTTCTGGAGCAGGCAATGAGCACCGTAGATTTCACCTCGTTTCTGAAGCTGATGGTGCACAAGAAGGCATCCGACCTTTTCATTACCGCCGGCGTCGCGCCGTCCATGAAGGTGCACGGTCGCATCAGCCCGATCACGCAGAGCCCGCTCACGCCGCAGCAGTCGCGCGACATGGTGCTCAACGTGATGACGCCGTCGCAGCGTGAAGAGTTCGAAAAGACGCACGAGTGCCAGTTCGCCATCAGCGTGACCGGTGTCGGCCGCTTCCGCGTGTCCTGCTTCTACCAGCGCAACTGCGTCGGCATGGTCCTGCGCCGCATCGAGACCAAGATCCCGACCATCGACGAGCTTTCGCTGCCGGCGATCATCAAGACGCTGGCCATGACCAAGCGCGGCATCATCCTGTTCGTCGGTGCGACGGGTACCGGCAAGTCGACGTCGCTCGCGGCCATGGTCGGCTATCGCAACCAGAATTCGACCGGCCACATCATCACGATCGAGGACCCGATCGAATATGTGCACAAGCACGAGGGCTGCATCATCACGCAGCGCGAGCTCGGCATCGACACCGATTCGTGGGAAAACGCGCTTAAGAACACGCTGCGCCAGGCGCCCGATGTGATCCTGATCGGCGAAGTGCGTACGCGCGAGACCATGGAGCACGCGATCAACTTTTCCGAGACGGGTCACCTGTGCCTGTGCACGTTGCATGCGAACAACGCGAACCAGGCGCTCGACCGTATCGTCCACTTCTTCAATGAAGACCGCCGCGAACAGCTGTTCATGGATCTGTCGCTGAACCTCAAGGGCATCGTTGCGCAGCAGCTGATCCCGACCCCGGACGGCAAGGCGCGCCGCGTCGCGATGGAAGTCATGCTTGGCACGCCGCTGGTGCAGGACTACATCCGCAAGGGCGAGGTGCACAAGCTCAAGGAAGTGATGAAGGAATCCACCAACCTCGGCATGCGCACCTTCGACCAGAGCCTGTTCGAGCTCTACCAGTCCGGCGAAATCAGCTACGAAGATGCGCTGCGCCACGCCGACTCCGCCAACGAAGTGCGCCTGCGCATCAAGCTCGCCCAGGGCGGCGACGCGCATACCCTGAGCCAGGGTCTCGATGGTGTCGAACTGATGGAAAGCTGAGGGCTGACGCACGAGCGCCATCCGCCTGATCGATGGTGCCGACACACGCGAACGCGCGCGCGTCGGGCGTGCGGGTCCCGATTTCCTGAGCGACGTGCCCGAAGCTGCATCGAGCACCGTCTGCGACTACCACGTCGACTGCGACACGCTGGACGGTCTCGCGCAGCGCGGCGCCGAGGCCCCGTTGCTGTCCGCGCTGCGTCAGGTTGTGGGCATGCGCCAGGACGTGGAGTTCGACGGGGAAACCGCGTGATACGCAGCGGTCTGGCGGCCAGAACTCACGAATTTCTTCCAGGGCGGGTGATGCCATATCGGCAGCCTGTGGATTGGCCGCGCTGCGGTGCATCGCTCATCACCCTCGACGGCGCCGAAACCGAGTGACCGTCGCGGCGTCGCCAACCGCCAGACTCTCGCGCGACGCCCGGCAGCGGCACAGCGCCGCCGCCGGGCTCGTCGTTCTCAGCGCGTCTCCACCGTTTCCAGCAGCGAGACGCCGTCGTTCTTGGCCGTCAGCGTGAACTCGGCATGATCGATCCACTTCTCGTACAGCGCGAACAACTGCTTCTGCGTTTCGATGTCGGCGCGCTGCTCCTGCGGGATCAGCGGGCCCATCGCGTCGAACACGCCGCCGAGGCGGGCGTACATCGCGCCGCTGAAATGCATGCGCAGGAATACCGGCTCTGCTGCCGCTGGCGCGGCGAGAAACGCGCTCAGCGTCGCTTCCTCGCCGCTGCCGGCGGAGAGCGCAATGGCCTGGTCGTTCATGGCGATGGACATCGGAGGAACCGGTGCCGGCGCCATGTCGGCGGGTAGCGCGACGGGCTTGCCGTCCGGCAGCAGCTTGACGTCCTTTAGGCTGGGCAGCGCGAGCTGTGCCATCGCGACAGCGCCGGCCGGGTTGGTCAGTGCGACGACCAGCTTGCCGGCCATGTCGGGTTTATCGACGCCGGCGGCGAAATCGAGCTTGTTCAGGACCATACGGAAGCCGCTCAGATCGCTGGCCGGCGGCGGGATCGTCGTGTCCAGGCTCTGCCTGAGCTTGGCAAAGCTCTCGTTGATCTCGGCGAGGTCGGCGCAGGCGTAGGGCTGGTCGACCACGGCCTTGGCCTGCTTGAGCCAGAAGTTTTTCTGTTTCAGCACCGGCATGGCCAGGGCGAAGTCGACGAGGCCTTCGGCCTTGCCTGCCGTGCCCGGCGCGCCGACGAGGCTGGCGGCGAAATCCTTGGCCAGTGCCGGATCCATTTCCAGCTGCGCATGGACGGTCATGCGCTTGGGCGCCAGTGCGGTGTAACCCATCACGACGCGCGGGAACTTGCCGGCGATGGTGCGCACCTCGGCCTTGCAGGTCGGATCCATCGTCGGCAACTTCTCGCCAAAGACCGCGCCCGCGAGCTCGCGCCGCACCGGATTGGCGTCGTCGCCGAGAAATTCGACCAGACGCACGAAGTCCACATAGCCCGAACTGTACGGCGTGTAGCCGTAGCGCTTGTTCAGCGTGACCAGGGTTTTCGCATCGAAGGGCTTGGCCGGCCGGGTCAGGCCGAGCAACTGCTTGCGCAGGTCCTCGCTGGCGGTGGCCGGCGCGAATGCCATGACGAGCTGCTTGTCGACGATCGCTAGCAGCATCTGCACCTTGTCGACTGAAAGCGTCCAGTAGTCGAGCTCGCCGAGCCGGGCCACGGGCAGCTTCGAACCGGCCTTGGCTTCGACGCGCGCAATCGCCGCGCGCAGCGCATCGGCGTTGGCCAGTTCCAGGCGCACGACTGGCAGTATGCCGATGCCATAGATCGCGGCATGCGCGCTGCCCTTGATGCCAAGCTGCTCGGTCGTGCCGGCAGTCATGTGCTGCGAGACTTCCTCGAGCAGCGCGCGTGCCGCCTTGACCGCGGTCGCATCCTGGGCCTCGGCCTTGTCCAGCATGCGCTGGTACATGCTCGACGACAGCGGCCAGGCCTCACGCGTCATCTGCGACCAGTTGTCGACCACCGGCTGCGGCACCGGTTCGAGATTGGCGAAGACGTACGGCGTATCCGCCGGCACGAAGGCGAGCGGCGAATTGGCGTCGGGTTTCTTGCCGCAGCCGGCGAGGGCCAGCAGCAAGGCGATGGGAACGACGCGGCGAGCGAAGACGGACATGAGAACTCCCCAGGATTGAAACGTGTGAAGCCGGCTCTGGCGATATCGCGACAGGTCCCCCGTCGGCACCAGACCGGCAAGGTTGCCGCTGGCCCCGGGGCGGATGTACCCCCGCCGTCAGACGCCGAGCAATTCGGTCAGTACGGCCATGCGCACGAACACACCGTTACCGACCTGTTCCAGAATGCACGATTGTGCGCTATCGGCCACGGCCGAGGCGATTTCCACTTCACGGTTGAGCGGACCCGGGTGCATCACCAGACAGTCCGGCCGGGCCAGGCGCAGGCGACGTGCATCCAGGCCGTAGCGCGCGTAATACGCCTGTTCCGACGGCACCTGGGCTTGCTGCATGCGCTCTTTCTGCAGGCGCAGCATGATGATCACGTCGGCACCGTCCAGCGCGCTGTCGAAGTCCTCGATGATCTGGCAGCCGGGCAATTCGGTTTCGGCCGGCAACAGGTTGGCCGGTGCGCAGACGCGCAGGTTGCCGACGCCGAGGGTGCGCAGGGCGTGGATGTCGGAGCGCGCGACGCGCGAGTGCAGGATGTCGCCACAGATCAGCACGCGCAGGGTCGAGAAGTCCGGGCGGTGACGGCGGATCGTGTAGGCGTCCAGCAGCCCTTGCGTCGGATGCGCGTTGTTGCCGTCGCCGGCGTTGATGACGCAGGCGGCGCTGCGCACATGGCGGGCGAGGAATTCGGCGGTGCCGTTTTCCTTGTGCCGCACGACGAACGCGTCGCAATGCATCGCTTCGAGCGTGTGCAGCGTGTCGATCAGGCTTTCGCCCTTGCTCGTCGAGGAGTTGGCGATGTCGAAGTTGATGACGTCGGCACCCAGGCGCTTGGCGGCCAGGTCGAACGACGTGCGCGTGCGCGTGGAGTTTTCGAAGAACAGGTTGACAACGGTCCGTCCGTGCAGCAGATCGAGCTTGCGGCGGTCGCGCAGCCATTGCTGCTGCAGCGCCTCGGCGCGGTCGAGCAGGCGCAGGATCTGCGCGGCGGGCATATGTTCCAGGCTGATCAGGTGGCGCAGGCGGCGCGGCGTGTCGGACAGGTCGGAAGGCGTCATGAGGGATTGGCAAGCCAGGTTTCGGTGATCACTTCGGCGGCTACCGCGTCGATCTCGGCCGCATGTTTCTTCTTCGCCAGCCCGGCGGCGCGGCGCTGCGCAAAGCGCCGCGCGGCCTCGATCGAGCTGCGTCGTTCGTCGACCAGGTGCAGCGGCAATGCGCTGCGCTTGACCAGTGCGCCGGCGAACGCGCGGGCACCGCGACTGGCGGGCTGTTCCTCACCGTCCAGCGTCAGCGGCAACCCGACCAGCAGCGCCTCGGGCTGCCATTCGCGTATCCAGGTGTCGATACGTTCCCAGTCGGGTCCGCTACCGCTGTTCGCGACCACGCCCAGCGGGCGCGCGCTCCCGGTCAGGCGGTTGCCGAGCGCCACCCCGATGAGGCGGCTGCCGTAATCGAAGCCCAGTACGTTCACGTCCGCAGATCCGGCGCGCCGTGACGCGCTCTATGCATGACCGGCGTAGTCGGTCAGCTGCGCCATGCTGGTGACGCCGAGCAAGGCCGCGGCGGCGTCCCAGCGCGCGTCGAGCGGGGTGTCGAACAGCAGGTGTTCTTCCACGGACGCGGTCAGCCAGGCGTTGTCGAGCAGTTCCTGTTCGAGCTGGCCCGGGCTCCAGCCCGCATAACCCAGCGCGACGACCGCATGCTGCGGACCTTCGCCGGCGGCCATGGCGATGAGGATGTCGCGGGACGTCGTGACCGAAATCCGGTCGGAGATGTGGAACGAGGATTCCCAGTTGCCGCTGGGCGCGTGCAGGACGAAGCCGCGCTCGGGTTGCACCGGTCCGCCGATCAGCACCGGCGCGTCGTTCACTTCGACGATGTCCGAGGACAGGTTCATCTGCGCGAGCACGTCGCCGAGGCGGTATTCGGACAGGCGGTTGACCAGCAGTCCCATCGCCCCGTCCTCGTTATGTTGACAAACGAAGGTGACGCCGCGGGCGAAGTTCGGATCACGCATCGCCGGCATGGCGATGAGCAGCTGATTGGAGAGCGAAGCGAAGGAGCTCATGCGGCCGATTGTAACGGCATTTCGTAGCGACATTTCGTAGCGGCATTCGCGCCAGCGCCGCGGAGGGCAGGAGCGAGCGGTGAGGAGAGGGAAAAAGTGAGTGGTCGAGGTTCGGGCTGGTCTCTTGCGCCACTTGCGGCTCATGCGCTCGCCAGCAGGGCAGGATTGCCGCCTCATGTCCTCTTGTTCCTCACTTCTCTGACCTCTCGATCTCGCTCCTAGCGGTTCCGCAGCACGTCGCCCGGCAAGAACTGCCACGTCCGCGTGATGTACAACTCGTCGATCTCCTCGCTGGTCCTGGGGATCGGCGGGAATGGCGCCGAAAGCTGCACGATGCGCTGCACAGCGTCGTCGAGGATCTTGTGCCCGGAACTCTGGATCACGTCCATGCGATTGACGCTGCCATCCCTGTTCAGGGTCACGGTCAGTAGCACGTCGCCGTGCAGCTGCTGGCGACGTGCCTCGTCGGGATAGTTCAGGTTGCCGATGCGCTCGATGCGGGCGGCCCAGCCGGCGAGATACGAGGCGTAGGCGTATTCCTTGGTATTGGCCGAGAGGAATTTCTTCTTCGGTCGCTTGGCATAGGACTCGCGCTGGCGCTGGTATTCCTGCGCGAGCTGGGCCATCTCGGCGTTCTTCTCGACGAGTTCCTGCGCCGTGGGTTTGGGCAGGCTCGGCGATTCCGGTGCATCGCGCGCGGTGGTCACAGCGAAGTCGGCTTCGCGCTGGGTCAGCACCTCGGCCGGCGTGGCGGGCGTGGGCCGCGGCGCCCCGGCTTCCAGCGGTCGCGGCGCGGTGCCGGGTGTGGGCTTGGGTAGTGGGCTGGACAGCGGATCGGCCGGACGCAGGGCTTCGTCGCGGTCGCCGCCGCCGGCGTTGTTGGTCTGGGCGAGGAAATCCGCCTTGTCGGCCTTTTCCTTGTTCGTGGCCTGGATAATGATCACGTCCAGCGCCGGCAGGTGCGAGGCCGGCGTGACATAGGTAAAGGTGACGCCAAGGATCACCACGGCGTGCGCGATCAGCGAGAACAGCAGGGTGACGCCGAAGCGGTCGGCGCCGGATGTGGGACGGGTCGTGCTCACGCGAGTTTGCTTTCGATGCAGTCGAACAGGGAGCCGGCGATGGTAAGTCCGAACTGCGCGTCGAGCTCGCGGATGCAGGTCGGAGATGTGACGTTGATCTCGGTCAGCCAGTCGCCGATCACGTCCAGGCCCACGAAGATCATGCCGCGGCGCTTGAGTTCCGGCCCGACCTGCGCCGCGATCCAGCGATCGCGTTCGCTCAGCGGGCGGCCTTCGCCGCGGCCGCCGGCGGCCAGGTTGCCGCGGAAATCGTCGCCTTGCGGGATGCGCGCCAGCGCATAGGGTACGGGTTCGCCGTCGATCAGCAGGATGCGTTTGTCTCCGCTGACGATTTCCGGCAGGTATTTCTGCGCCAGGGCGAAGGCGTGGCCGTTCTGGGTCAGGGTTTCGAGGATGGAATTGAGGTTCGGGTCGTTGTGATGCGAGCGGAAGATGCCGCGTCCACCCATGCCGTCCAGCGGCTTGAGCACGACCTGGCCGTGCTCGGCCACGAAACGACGCAGCTCGGCGCGGTCGCGCGCAACCAGCGTCGGCGCGCAGCACTGCGGGAAGTGCTGGGTGAACAGTTTCTCGTTGGCGTCGCGCAGTCCGCGCGGATCGTTCACGATCAGCGCGCCGTCGCGCTGGGCAAGATCGAGCACCATCGTGTCGTACAGGAACTGGCTGTCGAACGGCGGGTCCTTGCGCGCCAGCACCGCATCCATCTGCCCGAGCGGCGTCCATTGCGCCGGTTCGAGTTCAAACCACCGGTACGGATCGTCCTTTACCGTCAGCGCGGCCAGCCGGGCCCAGGCCTCGCCGGCGCGGATCGCCAGATCGCCCTGGTTGCAGTAGCGCAGCCGCCAGCCACGGCGCTGGGCTTCCAGCAGCATGGCCAGGGTCGAGTCCTTCTTGGGCGCGATCGTGGCGATGGGATCCATCAGCACGGCAAGGGTGCGGGCCATGCGCGCAGGTCCTGGTCAGGAGGGAAGAAAGCGGATCATGCCCGGCAAGGTGCCATCTGTACTAGCATCGCGCTAGACTCGCCGGACCGCACGGGAGACGCTGCGGGAACAATGTTCCTAAGCGACGGCAGCAACTTACGCGATTAACTTGACAGGTTTGCTGACTAGCGGTTAAACATCGGTAAAGCCCGGCTACGGCGCCCCGTGCAGCGCTGCGGCAAGGCTGCAGATCAACGTCGCAGTGGTAAATGGCAAGACTCGTGCATGGGGATTCCCCTGTGCCACAGACTCAGGTGGCTTGGAGGGTACGTGGAAGAGGCGACGAAATCGGGCAGTCTCACCGGCATGAAGGTCATGGTCATCGACGACTCGAAGACCATTCGCCGCACGGCCGAGACCCTGCTGAAAAAGGAAGGCGCCGACGTCGTGACCGCGACCGACGGCTTCGAGGCGCTGGCGAAGATCTCCGATCAGCAGCCTCACATCATCTTTGTCGACATCATGATGCCGCGTCTGGATGGTTATCAGACCTGCGCGCTGATCAAGAACAACCAGATGTTCAAGGGGACGCCGGTGATCATGCTGTCGTCCAAGGACGGGCTGTTCGACAAGGCCCGTGGCCGCATCGTCGGCTCGGAACAGTATTTGACCAAACCGTTCACGCGAGAAGAGCTCCTCGGCGCCATCCGGCGTCACGTCGACCTGAAAGCGTGATGTGGTGGTGATGGTTCGGAACGTCTGGGCGCGCCGGGATTCTGGTTCTTGACGGTGGAGCCATCGGACAAGGCAAGGGTGTGAAGAATGATCGCTCGGTACCGCAGGTGCTGATCACTCTGAACGCCCAACGGACCGGGCGGCCAGATGTTTGCGGCAAGCGTTTGGCTGGGGTTGTGCAGATGGGCAGCAGGGCATGGGAGCCGTGGTGCTGACAGTTGTCGAGAACGTTCCTGTAAGTAATGCCATGGCGCTCAGAGGGGGAAGCGATGGCTCACATTTTGATCATTGACGACTCGCCTACCGACATCCGCGTCTTCACGACGCTGCTGGAAAAGGCGGGTCATCGCGTCAGCAGCGCAGCCAACGCCGAGGACGGTATCGTCGCGGTCAAGCGCGAACGGCCGGATCTCGTCATCATGGACGTGATCATGCCGGGCATGAATGGCTTCCAGGCGACCCGCACCTTGAGTCGCGACGAAGCGACGGCGCATATTCCAATCCTCATCGTGACCACGAAATCGATGGAGACGGACCGCGTATGGGGCCTGCGCCAGGGGGCGAAGGACTTCGTGACAAAGCCGGTGAGCGAGAAGGAACTGCTCGTCCGCATCCAGACCCTGTTGCCGAGTTGAGCGTCCATCACATGTCTGCAATGACCGACACGCTGCAACTGACTCCGTTCGAGGTGCTCGCCGATTACGAGCGGCGTAGCCTTGCGCACATCGCCGGCATGCCGGAAGAGGCAGAGGCCACCGGACTCTGGCGCGGCATCGGTTTCCGCGTCGGGTCGCGCTATCTGGTATCGAGCATCGCGGAAGTCAACGAAATCCTGACTTTTCCGCAGTTGACCGTGGTGCCGGGCACGCGATCCTGGCTGCTCGGCGTAGCCAACGTGCGCGGCAACCTGGTACCCATCGTGGATCTGCGCAACTTCGTCGAAGGCGAGCGCAGCCAGCTGATGGATTCCAGTCGCGTACTCATCATTCGCCAGCACGGCGGCAGTGTCGGGCTGCTCGTCGATGAAGTGCTGGGGCAACGCAATTTTTCCGACGAACAACGAGCTGAAGCAGAAGCAGAAGCCGATTTGCGCTATGGCCGTTTCGTGCCCGAGCGCTATCAGCTGGGGGATGTTCTCTGGGGGCTGTTCAGCATGTCATCGCTGGTGCGCACCCCTGAGTTCCTGCAAGCATCGGCGTGATCCCGCGCGCGTCCAGCCACAAAGACGCGGGGCGAACTCATTGGCTGTTGAGGTGAAGGCATGAGCACAACATCGGGGGCCGTCAAGGAACGTGCGTCGGGCACGAATACTTGGCTGATCATTCTTCTGCTGCTGGCACTCGCCGTGGCGGCAGTCGACTTCTTCCTGCTCAACAAGAAGAACAACGACGACCGCGCGGCCGTAGCGCTGACCACGCAGATCCAGGTGTTGTCGCAGTCCATCGCGAAATACGCTTCGGAATCCGCGGGCGGCAACATCGACGCCTTCAAGGAACTGGAAGCGACGCGCAATAACATCGACCGCTACATCCAGGCGCTCAACCGCGGCGACGAGAAAGAAGGCATGCCCGGCTATGCCAGCGAAGCCATCGTCGAGAAGCAGTTGCAGGAACTGGGCCGCGCCTGGGCCTCGCTCAATACGAACGCAACGAAGATTCTCGGCAACAAGGAGCTCGTGCTCAGCTCCGCCGCGACGGCGACCGACTTTTCCGGCCAGATCCCGATCCTGAATTCGCGCATGGACGAGGTGGTCAATATCCTGACCAACCGCGGCGGCTCGACCCAGCAGGTACTGATCTCCACGCGCCAGATGCTGCTGGCCGACCGCATGATCCGCCGCGTGCAGGAAATCCTGCTCGGCGGCCAGGGCGCCCAGTCCGCCGCCGACGGTTTCTCACGCGACGCGCGCCTTTACGGCGCGGTGCTGAACGGCCTGATCAACGGCAGCCCGGATTTCAACATCAAGGCGCTGGACAATCCCAACGGCAAGGAAATCCTCACCGACATCTATGCCAAGTGGACTGGCATGGCCGAGCCGGTGCAGAAGATCCTCGATTCCGCCTCGGGTCTGCAGGAAGTCAAAGAGGCCGCCGACAATATCTTCGGCGACTCGCAGACCGTGCTGCTGCGCGCCAACGACGTGGCGACCAAGATCGGCGAGCTTGGCACCAAGCGCCTGTTCCCGAACGTCTGGTGGGGTCTCGCCGCCGCCGCCGTCGCGGCCAGCCTGCTCGTGCTGCTGCTGATTGCCCAGGCACGCGACCAGCGCCGCCGCTACTCGGTCACGGCCGAACTGAACCAGCGCAACCAGGAAGCCATTCTGCGTCTGCTCGACGAAATGGGCTCGCTCGCCGAAGGCGATCTCACGGTGAAGGCAACGGTGACCGAAGACATCACCGGCGCGATCGCCGACTCGGTGAACTTCGCGGTCGAAGCACTGCGCTCACTGGTGACGACGATCAACGAGACGGCGGTGCAGGTCTCCGCCGCGGCGCAGGAAACGCAGGCAACCGCCATGCACCTTGCCGAAGCCGCCGAACACCAGGCGCAGCAGATCACGTCCGCGTCCGCCGCGATCAATGAAATCGCCGTCTCGATCGACGAAGTGTCCAAGAACTCGGCCGAATCGGCCGACGTGGCGCAGCGCTCGGTGCAGATCGCGTCGAAGGGCGCGGCCATCGTGCGCCAGACGATTCAAGGCATGGACTCGATCCGCGACCAGATCCAGGAGACGTCCAAGCGAATCAAGCGTCTCGGCGAATCGTCGCAGGAAATCGGCTCGATCGTGGAACTGATCAACGACATCGCCGAACAGACCAACATTCTCGCCTTGAACGCCGCCATCCAGGCCGCCTCGGCCGGTGAAGCGGGACGCGGTTTCGCGGTCGTGGCCGACGAAGTGCAGCGACTGGCGGAACGTGCGTCGAACGCGACGAAGCGAATCGAAACGCTGGTGCAGACGATTCAGTCCGATACCAACGAAGCGGTCAGCTCGATGGAGCAGACCACCGCGGAAGTGGTGGCCGGTGCACGACTGGCCGAGGACGCGGGCCTTGCGCTGGGCGAGATCGAAAAGGTCTCGAACGATCTGGCCGACCTGATTCAGAACATCTCCGAGGCCGCGCGCCAGCAGTCCGCTGCGGCGACGAACATCTCGGCGACCATGAACGTGATTCAGGAAATCACGACGCAGACATCGCTCGGTGCGAGCCAGACCGCCGAATCGATCGGCAACCTGGCCCAGCTTGCCGCGGACCTGCGCCGTTCGGTCGCGGACTTCAAGCTGCCGACCTGATGAACCTCGCCTCCGCCATGGATGCCGGGCTTCGCATCATGCCGGCATGCTCCTCCACCAACCCTGCTGGCCGACTGCGTTGCAGGCGGCCGCCCGCCCCCTTGACGCAAGGGGGCTCCAACAGCATGAAGCCGCGGGCCTCGCCAGAGGCCTTTGCAGTTTCGTGCGTGACGAGGTGAACAGGCGCGCATGGCCCTCGCGATCGGCAATTGGTCGGCGTTCTCTGCCCTGCCGGGCATGGACGATGCCGAGTTCGCGCGCTGGGCGGATCTGCTCGAACGGCGCACGGGCGTCGTCGTACCACCGGCCAGGAAGCCGTTCCTCGTCACCGCGGTGCGCGGACGCATGCGGGAGACCGGACATGCGCGTTTCGACGACTATTACCGCGACCTGCACAAGGTGCCGGAAGGAGCGATCGAGTGGACCACGCTGGTCGATCGCCTCACCGTGCACGAAACCCATTTCTTCCGGCATCCGCCATCGTTCGACCTGATCGCGAGCGAGTGGCTGCCGGGCCTGGTCGGGAGCGGCGGCCAGGACGCGCTGCACGCCTGGAGTGTGGGCTGCGCGACCGGTGAGGAGGCCTATACGCTGGCGATGGTGCTGGACCGCCACATCAGTGCGCTCAGTGACGCGCGCGTGTACTTCGGCGTGACCGCCACCGACGTGAGCCAGCCGGCGCTGTCGGTCGGTCGCGCCGGCCTGTACCCGCGCGGCAAGTTTTCCGAAATTCCGCCGGACTACCGCGAACGCTATGTCGACGAGATCGACGCCGATTCGTTCCAGGTGCGCGAGGCGCTGCGCAAGCGCGTCGGCTTCGCCCAGTTCAACCTGCTCGACGTCGCGCGTGCGCCGTTGAAGCGGCTTGATCTGATTTTTTGCCAAAATGTATTGATTTACTTTGCACGGGATCGCCGGCGTGAGCTGCTCACGGCGCTGGCGGGATTGCTCAAGCCCGGCGGTCTGCTGGTGCTGGGCGCCGGCGAGGTCACCAGCTTCGCCCATCCTACCTTGAGCCGCGTGCCGCATCGGCAAGCGCTCGCCTTCCTGCGCAACCGTTGAGAGAAAAGCGCATGAGACTGCAAGACGACATCGACTTCACCACGCTCAACTGGGTCAAGCAGGAGCTGGACGAGACCCTGAAGCAGGCGCGCCAGGCGCTCGAGGCCTATGTCGACGATCCCGCCGACTCCAGCCTCATGCGCTTCTGCGCGACCTATCTGCATCAGGTGCAGGGCACCTTGCGCATGGTCGAGCTGTACGGCGCGTCCATGGTCGTCGAGGAAATGGAACGCCTCGCGCAGACCCTGCTCGACGGCGAGATCCGCCAGAAGGAAGAAGCCTATTCCGTGCTGATGCGCGGCATCGTGCAACTGCCCGACTATCTGGAACGGCTGCAGAGCGGGCACAAGGACATTCCGATCGTCCTGCTGCCGCTGCTCAACGACCTACGCGCCGTGCGCGGCGAGGAACTGTTCTCCGAAAGCGTGCTGTTTTCGCCGGACCTGAACCTGCCGCTGCCCGCAACCGCTGCCGGCGCGGCGCAGCCGCTCAACGAAGGCGAGCTCAAGCTCAGCCTCGGCCGCCTGCGTACCGCCTATCAGGTCGCGCTGCTCAAGTTCCTGCGCGCGAGCGATCCGCGTGCCGAAACCGGCAAGCTCGGCGAGCTGCTGTCACGCATCCTGTCGATCAGCCATGCCGTAGAACCGCGCCGGGTCTGGTGGATCGCGCAGTCCGTGCTCGAGGGCGTCGGTGCCGCCGCGATCGAACCCAGTCCGGCGGTGAAGCTGCTGTTCGGCAAGGTCGACCGCGAGATAAAGCGCCTCGTCGAGATCGGCGAAATCGCGTTCCAGTCGGCCCCGCCGCGTGAGCTGCTGAAGAACCTGCTGTACTACGTCGCCCACGCCAGCGGCGAATCGCCGCGCCTGACCGAGGTGCGCCAGGCCTTCCGGCTGCAGTCCCTGCTGCCGAGCGAGAAGGAACTCGAACACGCCAAGGGTTCGATCTCGGGCCACAATCGCGCGCTGCTCGACACCGTGTCGCTCGCGATCAAGGACGACCTGCTGCGCGTGAAGGAAGCGCTGGATATCTTCCTGCGTGCCCAGGGCAACGACCCGGCCGAGCTCATGGCCCAGGTCGACGTGCTCGACCGCGTCGGCGACACGCTTGGGATGCTCGGCCTCGGCGTTCCGCGCCGGGTCGTGATCGAACAGCGCGGCATCGTCGAGGAGATGGCCAACAAGACTCGCACGCCCGACGAGAGCACGCTGCTCGACGTCGCCGGCGCGCTGCTCTATGTCGAGGCCTCGCTCGACGATCACATCGAACGCCTCGGTGCCGACACGCCGGAAGACACCGGCAGCGGCGGCATGGAGCTGCCGAAGGCCGAAGTGCGCAAGATCCTCGATGCGCTGATGAAGGAAGCGACGACGAATCTGGGCCAGGCCAAGAACGACATCGTCGCGTTCATCGAGTCGCCCTGGGATCACGCCAAGGTCGAACAGATTCCGCGCCTGCTGGACGAAGTGTCGGGCGCGCTGCGCATGCTCGACCTGCACCGGCCGGCCGAACTCATGCACGGACTGGTGCGCTTCATCGAAGTCGAGCTGCTGCGCTGGCGCCGTGTGCCGACGGCCGAGCAGATGGACAAGCTGGCCGACACCATCGCCTCCATCGAGTACTACCTCGAAGCCACGCGCGACCAGCGCGCCGGCCGTGAGAAAATTCTCGACGTCACCGCCGAAAGCCTCGAAGCGCTGGGCTACTGGCCGGTGCCGGAAGACGACGGCGATGCGCCCGAACCGCCCCCGCCGTCGCGCGCTCCGCTGCCTGGCGAAGGAGCAGAGCCGTCGGCCACGCCGTCGTTCGCGACCGATGTGTCCGCATCGCCCGATGCGCCACGCGCGGCGGACGAGACGCAAGCGCCGCGCGCTGCGGCGCCGCTGGAGTTGGAACCGGTCAGCGCGCCCGAAGCACGCGCGGCCGAGCTGTCCATCGGCGAGTTCGTCTCGTTCGCCGAGACCCTGCCGAATTCGCGCCAGCGCTCCATGCGCGGCGAGCTCGAATTCGCCTCGGATGATGTGAACATGCCCAGCGTCGAGATGGGCCTGGGCAACGACGTCGACGACTACGTCGCGCGCCTGGGCCTGCCCGATGTCGAGCCGGCCGTGTCCGAAACTGTCGCCACTGCGCCGGAACCGTCGCATGAACTCGAATTCGCCGTCGAGATCGCGCCCGGCGAAAACCTCGACGCCCTCGTCGTCGGCGAACAGCCGCCGTACGAGAAGCCGGCGCAGGATCTGACGGGCCTGCGCTTCATCGAAACCGAACCGACCCAGCCGCCGGTCACGCAGGAACCGCCGGCGCCGCGCTTCCGCACGATCGAGATCGAAGAGGAAATCGAAGAGGAAGTCGAGGAGGACGCTGCCGACACGGCCGCCTCCGACGCGAGTTTCCAAGCCGTCGCTTCCGACGACATCGACGAGGAGATCCGCGAAGTATTCGTCGAGGAAGTGCAGGAGGAAATCGACAACCTCAACCGGCACATGCCGCTGTGGAAGTCCGATCTGCACGACTTCGAGCGCCTCAAGCCCGTGCGCCGCTCGTTCCACACCCTCAAGGGTTCAGGCCGGCTCGTCGGCGCGATGGCGCTGGGCGAGTTCAGCTGGAAAGTCGAGAACCTGCTCAATCGCGTGCTCGACAAGACCATCCAGCCGAATGCGCCGGTCATCACGCTGGTCGACCAAGCCGTCGCGGCGCTGCCCGAGCTACTCGCCGCGCTGCGTGGCGAAGGCGCGCCAGTGGCCGACATCACCGGCATCATGGCGGTGGCCGACAAGCTCATCGCCGGCGAAGAAGCCTGGCTCGCGCCGGCGCGCAAGCGCACCAAGATCGTCAAGCGCAAGATCAAGCGCCTGATCGAAGTGCCGGTCGAACCCGAAGTGACTGCCGTTTCCATCGAACTGCCGACCGTCGAGCTGACCCGGACGCTGGACATCGAGCGCGAGGTCGTGCTCGAGCCCGCCGTGGACGAAACGCCCGGCGATGCGCTGCCGAGCTTCGGTCCGCTGCCGAACATCGATCCGGTCCTGTTCGATATCCTGCGCAGCGAAGTCAGCCAGCACCTGGCGGTGATCGACGGCTTCGTCGACAGTTCGGCGCAATCGCCACAAGTGGCAACCGATACATTGCTGCGTTCCGTGCACACCCTGCACGGCGCCATCGCGATGGTCGACATTCCGGTCATCAGCCATGTGCTGGCGCCGCTGGAAGGCTACGTCAAACGCCTGCGCGCGCGCGAAGCCGCGCCCGAGCCGTCCGGTCTCTCCGCGCTGCGCGACGCCAGCGATCTCGTGCGCCACGTGATGCTGTCGCTCGAGCGCGGCCAGATCGATCTGCCTCAATCCGATGCGCTGATCGATCGCATCGTCGCGCTGCGCGACGACCTGCCCGAACCCGAACTCGCCCACACGCTCTACGTGCCGCACGACGACGACAGCCTGGACGACGAGGGCGAGGAAACGATCGAACTCGAAACGCAGTCCGATGCGCCGTTCGACCCGGTTGCGACTCCGGTCGAGGACGTTGTCGCGTTTACCGCCGCGACTGTCGCCGACAACGAGCCCGTTGCGGTGAGCGCCGAAGAAGCCGAGTCCACGTTCGATTTCGGCCAGCCCGCCGGCAAGGCCGCGATCGCGGACGCACAGCAGATTTCCGCCGCCGAGCTGAACTTCGCGCTCGAGGACAGCTTCGCCGATGAGATCCCGTCGGCTGCTCTCGATGCGGGCAACGGGGACATGTCGCCCTCGCTGCAGATCGGGGAGCTGTCTCTGGAAGACCTGGCCAAGCTGGATTTCCCGGAACGGCAGTCGGATGCCGACCCGGACGCCGACAACGATTCGCTGCCGTTCGACAGCGGCGACAGCAGCGGCGACGCCGTCGCCCTCGACAGCTTGTTCTCCACCGACGAGCAGGCCGAATTCGACGCCATGCTCGCCTCGGTCACGCCGGTCACGAGCGGCAACGCATTCGCTGTCATCCCCGCGGCTGACATCCGCTCCGCCGAAACAGGCAGCGCGCCTGGTGACGCGATCAGCTACGACGCGGCTGAACTCGACGCGCTGCTGGCTGGCGTCGCCGAAGCCGAAGCGGAAGCTGCCGCGCACGCCGCGCAGGAAGCCGAGCAGGCTCGCGCCGAAGCCGAAGCAGCCGCGCGGGTCGAACTCGAAGCAGCCGCGCGCGTCCGCGCCGAGGCCGCCGAACGCGCCGCCGCGCAGGCCCAGGCCGATGCCGCGGCCCAGGCCCGTGCCGACGAGGAAGCCGCCGAAGCGGCGCGCCTCGAGGCCGAGCGCCTGGCCGAGGAGGCCGCTGAGCAGGCCCGCCTCGATGCCGAACTGCACGCCGAGCAAGAGGCGGCGCAGGCCGCAGCCGCGGCCGCCGAGCGTATCCGCGCCGACGAGCTTGCCGAGCGTGATCGCGCCGAAGCGCGCGCCCGCGCGGTCGCGCACGAAGCGGTCGTGCTGCCGCCGATTGCCGATGATCCGCAGCCTGACGGCAAGCTCGACCTGCCCGACATGGACGAAGACCTGCTCGAGATCTTCGTGCAGGAAGGCAGCGACATCCTCGATCACTCCGACGGTCTGATCGCGCGCCTGCGCGAGGCGCCGCAGGATCGCGACATCGTCACTGGCATGCAGCGCGACCTGCATACGCTCAAGGGCGGCGCGCGCATGGCCGGCCTCGCACCGATCGGCGATCTTTCGCATGCGATGGAATCGCTGCTCGAGGCGATCAGTGAAGGCCGCCGCAGCATGGACCGCGCGACGGTCGAATCCTTCGAGCGCGCCTATGACCGCCTGCACGCGCTGGTACAGCGCATCGCCAAGCGCCAGGCGATCGCGATGCCGGAGAACGCGATCGCGCGCTTCGACGCGCTGGTGTCGGGCGATCTTTCCAGCCAGTTCGCCACGACGGCCGACGCCGCCGCTGCGGACTTCGCGCCTAAAGAGCGCGCGCTTGTAGCCGCACCGGCCGCACCTGACGTGCCCAAACTGGTGCCGATCCGTCCGGTTGCGCGTCCCGGCGCGTTGCCGCCGATCGAGGACGACGAGCCGCGTCCGGCGCAGGAAATGATCCGCGTGCGTTCGGATCTGCTCGACTCGCTCGTGAACTACGCCGGCGAAGTGTCGATCTACCGCTCGCGCCTGGAACAGCAGGTCACCACGTTCCGCTTCAACCTCGTCGAATTCGAGCAGACCGTCGCCCGTCTGCGCGAGCAGCTACGCAAGCTGGAAATGGAAACCGAAGCGCAGATCATCGCGCGCTACCAGCGCGAACATCACGAGCCCGGCGAAACGACGTTCGATCCGCTCGAACTCGACCGTTTCTCGCAGCTGCAGCAGCTGTCGCGTGCGCTCGGCGAGTCGGTCTCGGATCTGGTGTCCATTCAGAACCTGCTCGACGACCTGACGCGCCAGTCGGAAACCCTGCTGCTGCAGCAGTCGCGCGTCAGTTCGGACCTGCAGGAAGGCCTCATGCGCACGCGCATGGTGCCGTTCGACTCGCTGGTGCCGTCGCTGCGCCGTACCGTGCGCCAGGCGGCGCAGGAAATCGGCAAGCGCGCCCAGCTCAAGGTGGAAGGCGCGCAGGGCGAAATGGATCGCAACCTGCTCGAGCGCATGAAGGCGCCGTTCGAGCACATGCTGCGCAACGCGCTCGCGCATGGCATCGAATCGCCGGAAGACCGCAGCAAGGTCGGCAAGAATCCCGAAGGCACGGTCACGATCCAGGTCAGCCGTGAGGCGACGGAAGTCGTGCTGCGCGTCTCCGACGACGGTCGCGGCATGGACCGCGACGCGATCCGGCGCAAGGCCATCGAACGCGGCCTGCTCAATCCTGAGGCACAGCTGTCCGATCGTGACCTCTACGCGTTCATCCTCGAAACCGGCTTCTCCACTGCCGAACAGGTCACCCAGCTCGCCGGCCGCGGCGTCGGCATGGACGTGGTGCACAACGAGATCAAGCAGCTCGGCGGCAGCCTGACCATCGACTCGGAGCGCACCAAGGGGTCGGTTTTCACGATCCGCCTGCCGTTCACACTCGCGGTCACCCAGGCCATCCTGGTGCGGCTCGGCGAAGCGACCTACGCGATCCCGATGTCCTCGGTGCAGGGCGTCGTGCGCATCGGCCGCGAAGATCTCGAGCGGCGCCTGGCCACACCGAACCCGGTCTACGCCTATGCCGGTGAAGAATTCCACATCTACGAACTGGCGCAGCTGCTGAATGTGGCCGTGCCGCGTCTGGCCGACGAGACGCAGGTGCCGCTGCTGATGACACGTACCGGCGACCAGCGTGCCGCGGTGCGCATCGATGGCGTGGTAGGTTCGCGCGAAGTCGTCGTCAAGTCGGTCGGTCCGCAGATCAGCTCGGTCGCCGGCATCTTCGGTGCGACCATCATGGGCGACGGTTCGGTCGTCATGATTCTCGATTTCGCGCCGCTGGTGCGTCGCTACGTCGCGTTGCGTGCGGCGAGCGTCGAAGCCGGTGTCGACATTGCCACGCTGGCGCCGGTACCGGTCGCACCGCCGGTGGACGAGCGCCGTCAGCCGCTGGTCATGGTGGTGGACGACTCCATCACCATGCGCAAAGTCACGACGCGCGTGCTCGAACGCAACGACATGGACGTGATCACTGCGAAGGACGGCCTGGACGCGGTCGAGAAGCTGCAGGACAAGGTACCCGACCTCATGCTGCTCGATATCGAGATGCCGCGCATGGACGGCTACGAGCTTGCGACGTACATGAAGAACGACTCGCGTCTCAAACTCGTGCCCATCATCATGATCACCTCGCGTACAGGCGAGAAGCATCGGCAGCGCGCACTGGAAATCGGCGTCGAGCGTTATCTCGGCAAGCCGTACCAGGAAGTCGATCTGCTCCGCAATGTGCTTGAAATCTTGAGGTTGAGCCGTGCCTAATTCATTCGATCGCGATGAGACGGTGAGTGTTGCGCTGCTCTATCAGACCAGCCAGCTCGAAGGGCATCTGAAGGACGCGCTGAAGGAACTGGGTGCGGCGGTCGTCTACGAGGCGTTGACCGCGCAGATGGATCGCGATGCGCTGGAGGGGTCCGGCGCGCATGTCGTGATCGTCAACCTCGATCCGGAAATCGAATCGCATCTGGACGAGGTCTATGACCTCCTGGACGACGCGCGCTACAACGTCGTGTTCAACGATGCGCAGGTGTCCTCGGAACTGTCCGGCTGGGAACAGGCGCGCTGGTCGCGCCATCTCGCGGCCAAAATCATGGGCCGGCCGGAAGTCTCCGATCCGCCGCGTCCGCCCGGTTCCCAGGCGCCGCCATCGCCGGCGCAGAAGATCGCGCGCGGCATACCCGATGCGCCGCAGCAGTCGCCGCCCGGCCATACCTTTGCGCCCGACGCGGCGGCCACGGCCATGTTCTCCAATGACAGCGGTCTGTCTGACGCGCTCGATGCATTGTTCAGCCAGTCACCGGCTCCGGCTGCAGCCGCGCCGCCTGCGGCGGCTGCGCGGATTGCCGCTGCGCCTGCTGCGCCTGCTGCGGTCGCCCCGCCGCCGGCCGCCGATTTCGGTTTCGATTTCGACGAACTGCTCGGCAGCGGTAACGCCGCGCCATCGCCGGCCAGTCCGGCGGCAATCACGCTGGAACTGCCGCAGCCGCCTTCCCTCGCGGCCGCGGCCCAGGCTTCCACCGATTTCCAGTTCGACCTTCCGGCGGCCCCGCGAGTGCCGTCGGCCAAACCTGCGCTGGACTTCGATTTCGATCTGCCCGCGGCTGCGACTTCGCCACCGCCCGCCGTCGACGGTCGCTTCGATCTCGACTTCGATCTCGATGCGGCGCCGGCCCCGCCGGCCGCGGCGAGCCGACAGGATTTCGATCTGGATTTCGACCTTGGCGCACTCGACCTGCCCGAGCCGTCCGTGCCACCGCCGCGCGCAGCTGGCGAGGCGCGGGACATGGCTTCGGACTTCGGCTTTTCCGATGGCGATTTCGGCGCCGACCCATTCGGCGAAACGCCGTCCGGCACGGGCGCCGCGAGTGTCGACGCGGAGCCGGACTTCAGTTTCGGTGCGGAACTCGATGCGCTGTTCGATACGCCGGCGGCACCGGCAGTCTCGACGCTTAGAGCCGAACTCGTGGACTTCGACGCGGCCTTCAGCGGTGGCGCAGCCGCGCCGGCCGCGGATGCCGATCTCGTCGCCAGCGTGCCCAGCGCGCGCCCGGCCGCGCCGGCCGCCCGCACGGTCGGTCTGCCGGCCGACTTGTCGAAATGGTCGCTGGAGCCGCTAGGCGAAGAGGATGACGCTGCAGCGCCGTCGCCACCGGCTGCGGCACCCAAAGCCGAAGACTTCGGTGTGCAGAAGATGTCGACGGAGAGTTTCCTGTCCGGCGGCAACTGGTCGCTGGAGGAAGTCGTCGAATCCGACAGCGACGACGCGGCCGCGAAGCCGGCAACGCCGCCGGTCAGCGTCGAGAAGGTCGATGCGCAGGACTATCTGGCGCCCCAGGGCGGCGATCCGAGCAAGTTCGATTTCGACACGTCGCTCAAGCTCGACCTGATGCCGATGGAAGAAGCGATTTCGCCGGACGGGCCGCGCCCGGACTTCGTCGTCGAGCATCGCCTGGACGGTTCCGTCGCGGTCAAGCCGATCCGCCGCGTCGTCGTGCTCGGTGCCTCTATCGGCGGCCCCGAAGCCGTGCGCGAATACCTCGCTGCACTGCCGGCGCGCTTCCCCGCGCTGTTTGTGCTGGCCCAGCATATGGGTGCGGAATTCCTCGAACTCATGGCCGCGCAGCTGGCCAAGGCCACGCCGCTGACGGTGCGCGCGCCGGGTCACGGCGAACGCATCAGTCACGGCGAGGTCATCGTCGTGCCGACCACGCACCGTCTGCTCTTCGACGCCGATGGCGTGGTGCAACTGGCCCACCTGCCTGGGGCGTCGCCGTATTCGCCATCGATCGATCTGATCGTACGCGACGTCGCTGACCGCTTCGGCAAGGACGCGACCCTGATCATCTTCTCCGGCATGGCGCATGATGCGGTCGAGGGCGCCAAGCACCTCGCCGCCAAGGGCGGCCAGGTCTGGGTGCAGGATCCGGATACCTGCGTGATCAGTTCCATGGTCGACGGCGCGCGCGATGCGGGCGTCGTGACCTATACCGGTTCGCCGGCCGAACTCGCCAAACAAACCGTCGCCGCCATCGGCAAGGCCTGAGAGCGCAAATGGACACTCCCCGAGAAATCCGCGGCGTACTGATCCCGATCACCAACGGTCGCGTGCTGCTGCCCAACGCGACCGTGGCCGAGGTCATCACGTTCGCCAATGTCGAAAAAATCCCGAATGCACCCGAGTGGATTCTTGGGCGGCTGTCCTGGCGCGGCTGGCGCCTTCCGCTGTTCTCGTTCGCGATCCTTTCGGGCCTGACCCATGAGGAAGGCTCCACCGGCGCGCGCGTCGCGGTGCTGAAGGCGATCGGCGGCCACGCCAAGATGCCTTTCATCGCCATGCTGACGCAGGGCTTCCCGCGCCTGACCACGGTCAGCCAGGACCTGCTGATCCCGACCGGCGACGAGCATCATCACCCGCACGGCGTGCGCGCGCAGGTGCTCGTGCGTGACGACCAGGCTGTGATTCCCGATCTGCACCAGATCGAGACGCTGATGGCCGAGGCGCTGGCGGCGTAGAAGCTGCGGCATCGCATCCGCGACAAGTCGCGGATGTCTCCCGCTCGGATGGCGGTCGAAGGCTGGTCGCGGGTCAGCCCCAGCCGATCCCAACTCCAACATGCGGTATCCGCCGACAAACGACCCACGCTGACGCGCCTGCCGCCGTTGTGGCCGGCAATTGGCAGCCTGCTGCTTTCTTCTTCAAGTTGCGGGTTTTCGCTGCGGCGATACCTGGATCATCGTATACGCCCGCGTTTCACCCGCAACCTGCGGCGGGGTGATCGTGATGCGATGTCCGGCTGCAGATCACCCGCACCCTAGGTGAAGTCGCCGGCCACCGCCTGCAATGCCGCGAGCGCCGCCAGCCCCGCGGTTTCGGTACGCAGGATGCGCGGCCCCAGGCGCAGGCCGCGGAAACCCGCGTTGCGCGCGATCGCGATGTCCTGCTCCGACAGGCCACCCTCGGGTCCGATCAGCAGCAGTGCGCCCTGATTCAGGGGGCCAATCTCGCGCAGTCCGACATCAGCGTCCGGCAGCAGCGCGAAGCGTGCCGCGGTGTCCGCCGCGCCGAGGCTGGCGCACCAGTGCATGAGCTTCTGCGGCGTGGCGATCTCGGGCAGCTCGGTGCGGCCGCATTGTTCGCAGGCTGACGCGACGACCTGCTGCCAGTGCGCGAGCCGCTTGCCGGCGCGGTCCTCGTCGAGGCGTACCTCGGTGCGTTCGGTCACGACCGGCACGATACGCGCGACACCGAGTTCGGTCGCCTTCTGCAGTATCCAGTCCATCTTCTCGCCGCGGGCGATGCTTTGCGCGAGGGTCAGGCTCAATGGCGATTCCCGCGAGCACTCACGCCGTGCGAGGAGTTCCGCCGTGACTGCGCGCCTCGCGACGGTGGCGAGGCGGGCGTCGACTTCATGGCCATCGCCGTTGAACAGGATCAGTGGATGGCCCGTTTCCAGGCGCAGCACGCGGACAAGATGTTCGCCGGCCTGTTCGGGCAGTTGCAGCAGTTCGCCGGGCGGTAGCGGCGTGGCGACATGGATGCGGGGGATGCGCATGGCGGCTCGCGGAGGAAGGCGCCGCATTGTCGGTAAGGTGCGGGGTGGTGGCAATCGTCGAAGCAGGAATGAGGCGGGAGGAGTGAGAAACGAGTAGGGCCGTAGCGCGCGGCCACTCGTTTCTCACTCCTCTTCACGCGTTTCTAGTTCTGCGTCGCATTTCCCGCCAGCGCACGCCCCAGCACCGCGTCGATCGCCGCGCGCGTGACCGCCTCGCCCTTGCCGGCCTGGTCGGCCAGCGCGAACAGCGCTTCGAAGCGTGGGCGCTCGTCGAGCATGTGGGCGAGGTCGTAGGCCCGGCGCTTCTGCGCCGCGTCCGCCCAGGCCGCGCGCACGTCGCGCCAGAAGGCCTCGGTCCTTTTCCAGTAGTCGCGGCCGGCGGAGAAGTCGATCTCCGTCGTGCGCTCGTAGCTGTTGATGCCGACTTCGCGCACGAGCGCGGTGGTCTTGCCTCCCGCGTCGAGTTCCAGCTTCTCGTTGTCCTGCTCGTGCATCCAGCCGCCGGGCGTCAGGGTATGGCGGTTGACCGCGCCGAGCACCTGATAGTCGTTGCGCTTGGTGTATTCGCGCCGTGGCAGCGGGCGCCAGGTGAATTCCGAGGTCCAGGCATCGATGCCGTTGGCGTGACTCCAGCGGCCGACGCCGGCGTAGCGCGGCGCATCGTCCACTTCGTAGACCGACTGCGACCACGCGCCGCGCGCGTGCTCGGCGGCGACGGGCTGCAGTTCGAAATGGTTGTTGCCGCGGAACGCGAGCACTTGCCTGGGCTGGTACTGCCAGTCCTGGCGCCAGTGCTTGATGACCATGCGGTCGTCGCCGCTGCCGGCGACGAGGATGTGCTGCAGGGCGATGAATTCGCCGCGGTCCTCGACCACGAACACGAATTCGTCGCCGCCCGAGCGCTGCGCCGCCCTGGGCTTGTAGCCGGGCTTGAGTGCGAGCGTTTCGTCGAAGGCGAATTTCACGCGGAACTCGCCGGTCATGCCGAGGATGCTGCGCCGGTCGCACTCGAATGCGAGCTCGGGCGTGGCTGGCGGTCCACTGCACGGGCGCTGGTAGTCGGCCGGCGCGGCCGTCGCCGGGGCGAGGCCCGACAGCGCCGGCGCACGTCTGGCGCCGCCGCTGCTGGCACAGGCGCTGGTCAGGGCAAGGGCAGAAAGAAGTATAAATAGACGCATAAGGTCATTCTCCAAAGGTGCTGCTCAGTCGAAGCTGAGCTTGAAGCCGGCGCTGACGGCGCGTCCCGGCGCGCTATAGCGATCGATGGCCGGGCCCAGCGCCATGCCGCGCACGCTGTTCCATTCCCAATAGCGCTTGTCGCCGATGTTGTTGAGGCCGGCGTACAGCGTCAGCTGCGGCAGCGGCTCGTAGTGCACGTAGGCGTCGACGATGCCGTAGCCCGGCGCGGCAAATGCGGTGCCGCTCGCGGCTGGCGCCAGACGGCTCTTTTCGCGCACGAAGGTGCCGACGAGTTCGGCGCCCCAGACCGTGCCCTCGTAGGCGAGGCCGAGAACGGCCTTGGCCGGCTCCACGCTGGTCAGCGGCACGTTGCGCACGCGGTCGTCACCCTTGGCGCTCGCGATGGCGGTGCGGATCTCGAAGCCCTGCAGCGCCTCGCTGAAGTGGCCCAGGCGCAGCGCGGCGCTGGCCTCGGCGCCGCGGATGTCGACGCGGCCGATGTTCTGCGACTGGAACAGCAGCAGGCCGGTTTCCGGATCCGTGCCGATATTGATCAGCGACTCGATGAAGTCCTTGTAGCGGTTGCGATAGACCGTGACGCTGGCGTAGCCCGCATCGCCGCCGACGCGCAGGCCGACTTCGGCGCCGCGGCTGGTCTCGGGCTTGAGGTCCGGATTCGGCAGCGCGGTGTAGCCGAACTGCAGGTTGGTGAAGCCGACATTGACGTCGCTGTAGGGTGGCGCGCGGAAGCCCGTGGTCAGCTGGCCGTAGAGGCGCCAGGCGTCGGCGAAGGTATAGATCGCGGCGAACTTCGGCGAGAAGCGGTCGCTGTCGAGCTGCACAGGTTCCACGCCGGGATTGTCGGCCTCGAAGACCGCGTCACGGCGTGGGTCGACCTCGAAGCGGTCGTAGCGGATCGCCGGCACGAGGTGCAGGCGGCCGTCGAGCAGACCGATGTCGTCCTGCGCGAACACGGCCATGCGCGAGGTATCGGTCAGCGGGAAGTCGCGTACCGGGAACACGTCGGGCGAGACCACGTTGCTGACCGCTCCGGTCGTGAGGTTGCGCTGGAAGCCGTCGCGCTGTTCGCGGATGCGGCCGACCGCATATTCGAGGCCGTATGCAAAATCGTGCGTTACCGCGCCGCTACTCACGCCTTTGTGCGCGATTGCCTCGACGCCGTGCTCGCGCTGCTCGTATTCGAAACGGCGGTAGCGCGAGATCGGATTGACTGGCGCGCCGTTGACGAAGCCCGAGCGGTCCTCGAACGTGTCCTGGCGCGTGTCGCTGGTCTGCGTATAGGCGCGCCATTCGAAGCGGTCGGCGAAGCCGGCGCCAAGGGTGTAGGTCTGGTCAAACGACAGGCGCGCGCGCTCTCTGCGGTCGTCGGCGTCCAGGCGCGTATACAGCGTCTGCGCGCCGCCGACACTGCGCAGGCCGAGCTGGTCGAGCGCGTTGGTGTCGGAGTTGTTGCGCGCGGCGTCGAGGGTCACGCGCGAGAAGTTCCGCGTATCACCGAACACATATTTTGCCAGCAGCGAATCGCTGTCGGTTTCCTGTGGGTTCGGGCGCGTGCGCGTGCTGCCAAAAGCGTCACGCTCGCCGCGGTTGTTGAGCTGGTGGCCGTCGCGATGCGTGACGACCGCGACGAAGCCGTGGCGACCGTTCTGCACCGCGCCGGTGACGCTTTCGGTCGACTGGCGGTCAGCGCTGTCGTAGAGGCCCTTGAGACTCAGGAAATGGCCGGCCGTGCCGCCGACGATGTAGTCGACCGGATCCTTGGTCACGAAGCTGACGACGCCGCCGAGTGCATCGGAGCCCTGCAGTGCCGATGCCGCGCCGCGTACGATTTCCACGCGCTTGAGCGAGTCGAGATCGACGAAGTCGCGGCCGGCGCTGGAGAAGCTGCCGATTGCGAACGCGTCCGGCGCGCTGACGCCGTCGACCTCGATGCGTACGCGATTGCCGTCGAGGCCGCGGATCGAAAAGCCGGTGAGGCCGAAGCGGCCGCCGCCAGTCACGCTGACGCCGGGCTCGTAGCGCACGAGGTCGCGCAGGTCCTGGTTGAGGCGACGGTCCATGTCCTCACGCAGCAGTACCGTCGTTTCGGCGGCGACGTCCTTGACCGCCTGGGCGGTGAAGGTGGCTGAAACGATGATGCGTTCCAGCTGATCGTAGGTATCGGGAGCGGCTTCGGCCGCGGTTTCGGCGCGCAGGGCCGGCGCGGCGATCGCGCAGGCGATCGCCAGGGAGAGACGGGTCAGTGACATGGAACGGGGTCAGCCTGTACGTGCGGTGGACGCGGCTGGCGGCGTTCGACGGCGAACACGGCTGGCGATACGTGAAAGAGGTTAGTCCACGCTAATGATAATCATTCTTAATAAGCTGTCAAGCCGGAATCATCGGCAACGCGGAGCAATCACGACGAGAAAAAACAGCGCCTTTGCCGTTTCCGAACGCAGAACGGCCGCGCCGAGCGCGGCCGTTGCGGATCAGGCCCGGCGGATGATCAGAAATCGCCGAAGTCGTGCGCGAAGATGCGGTCGTACTGCAGCTTGGCCGCGACCACGTCGTAGTTCGTGCCGCTGAGGTAGGAGTAGCCGCTGACGATGAGGCCGCCGGCGCCGAAGCCGATGGCGACTGGTATGTCGATCTGGCCGGCGAGGCCGAAATCGACGCGGGCGAAACCGCCGCTGCCGAAGCTCAGGCTGGCGCGGCCGTCGGCGCTCAGCGAACGCACATCGAAATCGCCGATGTCGGTGTCGTTGCGCAGGCCGAGGACGAAGAAGCCGTCGCCCGCACGCCGCATGAGCTTGACGTATTCGATGTTGGCGTTGGCGACCGAACTGATCGCGAAGCCCTCGTTGCCCGGGCCGAAATCGTTGTTGAGATTATTGCTGCGGCGCAGCTTCGCGACGATGCCGGCCTTGCGGCCGCCGCTGATGTCGATGTAGCCGGCGACATAGGCATCGTCTTCCGCATCGGCTGTGTCGACGAGCACGACGTCGCGCACGATCGTGTCGAGATTTTCCGATCCGTCGGCGGCGAAGGTGTATTCCTGCGTCGGGGCGAGCGGATCCTGCGTGCCATCGGTGTTGAGCCGGACGAGCAGGCCCGAGCTGTCGGGCGAATTGACGACCTTGGTGGTGCCGGCGCCGACTATCTTGCCGTTGCTGGCCAGCGCCACCGAGCGGATATCGTGCGCTGTGAAGATCGCGCTATTGCGGATCAGCGCGATGTTGGAGCCCTGCAGCGTGCCGAACCCGGTGTCGGGCTGGCCGTTGGCCTGGAAGCGCGCGAACGCGGCGTAGCGGTCGGAGGTCGTGTTCACGGCGATGGTGCCGGCGATCACGAACTTGCCGTCGGGCTGCACGACGATGTCGCGTGCATAGTCCTGCGTACCCGGGAACGACGTGAGTTTCACGCACGGATCGCTGATCGGCGACGGAAAGTTGCGGTTCGCGCCGTTGCTCGCGAAGAAGCGACAGACAATCATGTCGGTGTCCGTGCCATTGCCGGTCTTGTAACCGGCGACGAGCACGCTGTTGTCGCTGGTCAACGCGATGGCGGTTGCGACCACGTCGGTTTCGATCGACAGGTTCTTGCCGTCGCCGCTGAAGTTGGTGTCGAGTGCGCCTTGCGGCGTGAGCTTGCTGACGCCAATGCGCTGCTTTCCCTGGGCGTCCTGCACGGTCGCTGCGGTATACAGCGAACCATCGGGGCCTACGACGGCGTCGGCGGCGATGTCGGTGAGGCTCGGGCCGTCGTCGTGCTGCACGATGGTGCGGCCGCTGCCGAGGAAGCCCCAGCCACTGTACGGGTCGCCGTCGGCGGCGAACGCCGCGTGGCTGGCGAGCGAAAACACGGTGGCGACGGCGGTCGTCCAAGCGGTGCGGCGGGCAAACATGATGGCGTACTCCCCAGGTTGATGTCGGGGGTACATACGCAGGCAACCCGCTGCGCGGATCATCGCCGTGATGCATTGCGCTGCCGCCGCCGGTGGACGCCAACGAAAGCGGACATCGGGTGCCGGCTGAAATCCGTCGTCACGCTTCAACGGCGCGCAGGTTTACGGACAGCGATCCCGCGGTGTCTGCGCGCGTGCTGTCCCCGCTAGGTGCGCGTTCAGCGCACCGCTTCGGCAATGCCGTCGCGTGCGACCCGCACCATCATGTCGATCTGCTCGGGCTCGATCACGTACGGCGGCATGAAATACACCACGTTGCCGAGCGGCCGCAGCAGCATGCCGTGCGCGAGGCCATGTCGATAGACGCGCAGGCCGCGGCGCTCCTGCGCCGGGAACGGCTCGCGCGTGGCCCGGTCGCGCACGAGTTCGACGGCGGCGATCAGGCCCGTCTGGCGCACGTCGGCGACATTCGGATGGTCGCGCAGCGGGTCCAGCTCGCGCGCCAGCCGCGCGGCGAGTTCGCGGTTGCGCGCGAGCACGGGTTCGTCGCGGAACAGTTGCAGCGTCGCCAGCGCTGCACGGCAGGCCAGCGCGTTGCCGGTATAGCTGTGCGAATGCAGGAAGGCCTTGCCGCTGGCGTATTCGGCGTAGAACGCGGCGTAGACCGCCTCCGTCGTCAGCACGGCTGACAGCGGCAGCATGCCGCCGGTGAGTCCTTTCGACAGGCACAGGAAATCGGGCGCGATATGGCCTTGTTCACAAGCGAACAAGGTGCCGGTGCGGCCGAAGCCGACCGCGATCTCGTCGGCGATCAGGTGCACCTCGAACTCGTCGCAGAGCGCGCGCAGGCCAGTCAGATAGCTCGCGTCATGCATGCGCATGCCGCCGGCGCACTGCACCAGCGGCTCGATCAGGACGGCGCAGGTCTGTGCCGCATGCTGCTCGAGCAGCACGCGCAATTCGGCGAGGCGCCGCGCGGCGACATCGCGCGCAGTTTCGCCGGGTTCGGCGAGGTAGGTATCGGGCGACGGCGTGAACAGCGGCTGCAGCAGCAGCGGCGCGTAGGTGTCGCGGTACAGCGCGACATCCGTGACCGACAGCGCGCCGAGGGTTTCGCCGTGGTAGCTGCCGCTCAGCGCGATGAAGCGCTGCTTGGTGCCGCGGCCGAGGTTGCGCCAGTAGTGAAAGCTCATCTTCAGCGCGACCTCGATCGCGCTGGAGCCGTTGTCCGCGTAGAACACGCGCGACAGGCCTGTCGGCGTCACGCGCACGAGCTCCTCGGCCAGTTCCAGCGCCGGCTCGTGCGTGAAGCCGGCGAGCATGACGTGATCGAGCACGTCGAGCTGGTCCTTCAGTGCGGCGACCAGGCGCGGATGCCGGTGGCCAAAGACATTGGTCCACCAGGAACTGACCGCGTCGAGATAGCGTCCGCCGTCGGCGTCGTGGAGCCAGACGCCTTCGGCCCGCACGATGGGCAGCAGGGGCAGGGTTTCGTGGTCGTGCATCTGGGTACAGGGATGCCAGAGCACGGCGAGGTCGCGCGCGGCGAGCGCGGCGTTGGAACGGGGCAGGGAGGGGAGCATGGCTTTGCTATGATCGGCGACGTTTTCCCCCGCCCGCAAGAAGGCCTCGCATGACCGGCGTTTCCGCTTTCCGTTCCGCCCGTTCCCTGCCGCGCGGTTTCACCCTGATCGAAGTGCTCGTCGTCGTGGTGATCCTCGCGATCCTCGCCGCCGTCGTCGTTCCGCGCGTCATGGAGCACCCCGGCGAAGCGCGTGTCGCGCGCGCCAAGGCCGACATCCAGGCCATCGTGACGTCGCTGAATACCTACAAGCTCGACAACTTCGCCTATCCCGCGACCGAGCAGGGCCTCGAAGCGCTGGTGAGCAAGCCCAGCGGCGCGCCGGAGGCGCCGAACTGGCGCAAGGGCGGTTATCTCGATGGCGTGCCCAAGGATCCCTGGGGCCGCAACTATCTTTATCTGCACCCGGGCGCGCACGGCGATATGGACGTCTATACGCTCGGCGCCGACGGCAAGACCGGCGGCGAGGGCGAGACGGCCGATATTGGCAACTGGAAGAATTGATCGATCACGTGGACGCAGCGGTGTTTGCAGAGGGCGTGAATTCGAGGCGCGCTGCAGTGCAGTGCGCTACCGATTGCCGCCGTTTTGACGGTAGCGTCGCCCACCATCCCCACCCCAACCCTCCCCTTGAAGGGGAGGGGGACGATGCCGCTACGCGTTCTAGCCCTCCCCTTCAAGGGGAGGGTTGGGAGGGGATGGTGTCGTCCTTGCGCATGCAGCCAGCTGATAGCAGCGACGCGATGGCTGTCCCGGCTTTCGAACCATCTCAGAAACGCGGCGCCCGTCATTCGCGCGCACACGTCGACAGCTCACACGGCTTCACCCTGATCGAAATCCTCGTCGTCGTCGTGATCCTTGCCGTGCTGGCCGCAGCGGTCAGCATCGCGCTGTCAGGTGCAGGCGGCGAGCGCCAGGCGGAGCGTGAGGCCGAGCGGCTGCAGGCGCTGATCGGCTATGCCTGCGAACACGCCGAGATCGGCGGCCGTCCGGTGGGGCTCAGCTTCGTCCCAGGCGGATTCCTGTTCAGCCAGCGCAACGGCGAAACCTGGAAGACGTTCGATCAGGGCGAACTGCGCATGCGCGAGTGGCCCGGCAACCTGCGTGCGGAGCTCAGCCGCGACGGTACGCGTATCGAGATTCCGCTGCAGCCGCCGGAAATTCCTCCGGTCGTCTGTTTCGCCTCGGGTGAACTCACGCCGTTCCGGCTGGAACTGTCCATGCCCGACCTGGCCTTGCGCTGGCGCCTGGACGGCACCATCGACGGCAACGTGCAGCGCGAGCGTCGCGATGTGTCGCGCTGAGCGCCGCTCCGCGGCAGGCAACTTCGACGTGCGCCGCCCTGCGGCGCGCGGGTTCGATTTCCGGCGCCCCGCGGCGCGCGGCTTCACTTTGCTCGAAGTGCTCATCGCGCTGGTCGTGCTGGGACTCGCGCTGACCGCGCTCGTGCATGCGGCCGGGGTCAGCGTGCGCGATTTCGGCGGACTGCGCGAACGCAGCTACGCGGGCTGGGTCGCGGCGAACGTCGTGACCGAGGCGCGCCTGAAGGAGCGGCTGCCGGCCCCGGGGCGTCGCGACGGCCAGCAGCGCCTTGCCGGACGCGAGTGGTATTGGCGTCTCGACATCGCCGGCACACAGGACACCCGCATCCGCCGTCTCGACGTGCAGGTCTTCGCCGACATGGCACGCACCGATCCGGTCGCGCAGCTGACCGGCTTTGCCGGCGACAGCGTGCAGCCGTGAACGGACTCCGCCTGCCGCGTGCGTCCGCAGGCTTCACCCTGGTCGAAGTGCTGGTCGCCACCGCCGTGTTCGCGATCATGTCCGCGATGGCGTGGGGCGGGCTCAACGCGGTGATCCGCACGCGCGAGGCACTGGTCGCCGAGCAACAGGACTTCACCCGCACGCTGCGTGCGGTTGCCGCGCTGGAACGCGATCTCCTCGCCGTCGTCGCGCGTCCCGTGCGGGGCAACTACGGCGAGCCGCTACCGGCATTGCGCGGTGATGGCGATCATCTCGAACTGACCCGGCTCGGCTTTGCCAGCTCGCTGGTCGATGCGCGCTCCAATCTCGAGCGCGTCGTCTACGAACAGGACGGCAACACGCTCAGGCGCGGCCGCTTCGCCGTGCTCGACCGCGCCGCCGGCAGCCTGCCGGAATTCACGACCGTCCGCGATCGCGTGCGCCGGCTGCAGTTGCGCTATCTGGATGCCCAGGGGCGCTGGCTCGATGCCTGGCCGCGCCGCAACGACAAGCCCGAGGCCTTGCCGCAGGCGATCGAGTTCCGCCTCGATATCGACGGCGTCGGCGAGATCAGCCGGCTGATCGAGCTGCCGTCGTCGAACCCGGGAGGCCCGCGCTGATGCGCCAGGCGCAGACCGGCGTCGCGCTGATCATCGCGCTGCTCGTGGTCGCGCTGGCCACGGTGCTGATCGCGGGCCTGCTCGACCGCGGCGAGCTGGCCGCTGCGCGCACGCGCAACCTGCTACGCACCGAACAGGCCGATGCCTACGCGCGTGGGCTGGAACTCTATGCCGCACGCGTGCTGGAAAAAGACCTCGAACAGAACAGCGTGGACTCCGGTGGCGACCTGTGGGCGATGCCGCTGCCGCCGACCGATGTGCCCGGCGGGCGCATCGCGGCACAGATGCGCGACATGAACGGCTGCTTCAATCTCAACAATCTGCTGTCAGGCGACGGCAACGAGTCGGAATGGCGCGAACGCTTCCGTCGCCTGCTGACCGCGTTGCGGCTGGATCCGACCCTGACCGAAACCGTGATCGACTGGTTGGACGCCGACGGCGAGCCTGGCGGCGGCGGTCAAGGCAGCGGCGCCGAGGACAGCGTCTACGGTTCGGTGCAGCCGCCGTACCGCGCGGCCAATCGCGCCTTCGTGCATGCGTCCGAATTGCGTCTGCTGCAGGGCTTCGGCGGCAACGTCTATGCGACGCTCGCGCCGCACGTCTGCGCGCTGCCGCGCGGCAGCCTGCTGAATCTCAACACCGCCAGCATCCCGGTACTGCAGTCGCTCAACACACGCATCACCGAGGAGGTTGCGCGGCGGCTCTGGCGCGACGGCAAGGCCGATTGGGACGGTGTCAGCGGTTTCCGCCAGGAACTGCTGGGCCTCGCGATTCCGTTCGACGCGAGCCAGGAACGCGGCCTCAGTACGACGAGCCGCTATTTCCTCGCGCGCGGCGACATCGAACTCGACGGGCTGCTGTTCCATCCGACGAGCCTGCTCGACCGCGAACGCGGCGTGCGCGTGCTACAGCGTTCGCGCGGCAGCGACTGACGGCGTTGCGACGCAAGTCACGCCGCAACACGATGCGCGCGGCGGGAGCCGGTGAGCCTGCTGCTACAATCCCGCGGTCCCGTCCTGCCCGGCTGTCATGTCGCCACGTCTGCTGATCCGTCTGCAATCCTCTGGCCGTCACGCCTGGCTCGTGCCCGGTGCCGCGGCCGAGTCGACCGCGGGCCTGCCGCCGGCCGACGTCGTGGCGCGTGCCCAGGACATCATCGTGCTCGTACCGGGCACCGAAGTGCTGCTGCTGGAAGCGCCCGCCGTCAGCAGGAACCGCAGCCAGCTGGCCAAGGCCGTGCCGTACGCCCTCGAAGACCAGCTCGCCCAGCCGGTGGAGGAACTGCATTTCGCGCTGGCCGGCAAGATCGACGGCGCCACCGTCGGCGTGGCCGCCGTATCGCATGCGCGGCTGCGGCAGTGGCTGGACGAGCTGTCCGCCGCCGGCATACGTCCCGATGCGCTGCTGCCCGATTCGCTGGCGCTGCCGGTCGGCCACCTGCTGATCGAAAGCGGTGGTGCGCAGCTGCGCCTGGGGCCGTGGCGCGCCGCGACGATGGAGCCGGAACTGTTGGCCGAATGGCTGGAGTTCGCCGACGACGGCAGCCTGCCCGACATCGAGGTCTTCGACACACGCTTCCAGGCGCGCCAGAACCTGCCGTTGGCCGTACGCGCGTATCACGAGCGCCAGGGCGACGCGCTGGCCCTGCTCGCGCGCGGCATTGGCGCCGAGCCGGTGCTCAATCTGCTGCAAGGCGCGCATGCGCTGCGCCATCGCAGCGCTCCGGCGGCGCGCTGGTGGCGCCGCGCGGCGGCGGCGGCAGCGCTGCTGCTGGTCCTGGCCTTCGCCCAGCTCGTGCTCGAACGCCACGCGCTGGCGCGCGAGTCCGACCGTCTCGACACGGCGATGCGCAACGTATTGGTGCAGAGTTTTCCCGAAATGGAAAAAGTTGCCGGCGATCCGCCGGCGCTGATGAAGAGCGCGCTCACGCGCCTGGGTGGTGGCGAGTCCAGCGGCGGCCTGCTGCGCACGCTGCGCCAGATTGCCCCGATCCTGGGCTCGACGACGCGCCTGACCACGCGCGGCATCGAATTCCGCAACGGCACGCTGGAGCTCGCCGTGACTGCACCTGATGTGCCGACGCTCGACTCGCTGCGCGAACGTCTGGCGACGCTGCCCGGCCTCAAGGTCGAACTGACCGCGGCGAACCCGGGCCAGAACGGCGTCGACGGACGCATGCGCCTGACGGTTGCCGCGCCATGATGCAGGCCTGGTGGAAGGCGCGCGAGCCGCGCGAGCGACAGGTGCTGCTGGTCGGCGGCATCGTGACCGCGGTGCTGCTGGCCTGGGCGCTGATCTGGTATCCGCTGCAGCGTTCGCGCAACGATCTGCGCGTGCGCGTGCAGGCGCAGCAGGTCGCGCTGCAGCAGATGCGCAGCGATTCCGCGCGAGTCGCCCAACTGCACGGCCTCGGCGCGCGCGCCAAGGTCGAGCGCCAGGGCAAGTCGCTGCTCGCGCTGGCCGACGCGACCGCGCGCGGCGCTCAGCTCGCCAACGAACTTCGCCGCGTCGAACCGGTCGGACCCAAGAGCGTTCGGGTCAGCTTCGAAGGCGCGTCCTTCGATGCGATCGCCGACTGGCTGGAGGGCCTGGCGCGCGACTTCGGCGTCGTGGCCACCGATTTCTCCGCCGATCGCGCCGAAGGCACCGGCCGCGTCAACGCGCGCGTCACGCTGGAAGAGCCTTGATGCTTGCGCGATCCTGTCTCGCGGTACGCAGTTCCGGTCCGGTTGCCGGATCGTTCCTTTCTATCCTTGTCCACATTGAATCCATAACCGCATGAAACTGCTGCGTAGCCTGTTCCTGCTGCTGCTCGTGCTGGTCCTGATCGGCGTCGTCGTCGCCTGGACCCTGCCGGCCGACCTCGCCCTGCGCTGGCTCAAGCCCAACCTCGGTCCGCTGCAGCTGTCCGGCGTTTCCGGCACTGTGTGGCAGGGTCGTGCCTCGTCCGCGGTCGCCTTCGGCACGCCGCTCGGCGCGCTGGACTGGTCGGTGCAGAAGTCGCCGCTGCTGCTACGCCGCGTCGTGGCGCGCGTCGGTCTCGGCGGCGGTGCGCTCGTGCTCGACGGCGACGTGACGCGCGATGCCGACGGCAGCGTTCTGGTGCAGAACACGACGTTTGCGCTGCCCGCCGAAATCGCGGCGCCGGCGCTGGATATCCCCGCGCTGAAGCTGCACGGCCGCATCGAAGGCCGCATCGACGAGGCGCGGCTGGCCAACGGCTGGGTCAGCGGCGCCCGCGGCAGCGCACGCTGGCGCGAGGCCGCGGTCAGCGGACAAGCCGAGGCAAGCCTGGGCGAACTGCTCGCCGACTTCGCCTCTCAGCCCGACGGCAGCATCGCCGGCACGGTAAAGGACGACGGCAGCAGCAACCTCGAAGTCGCCGGCCAGTTCGTGATCAGCTCGGGCCAGTTCAGCGCGACCGCGCGGCTGGTCGCGCGCAACGGCGACATGCAGGTCGCCGAGGCATTGCGCTATGTCGGCGAGCCGCAGCCCGACGGCAGCAGCCTGCTCAAGATCAGCGGCCAGCTGTTCAAGCTGTTCTGATCACGTTGTCGATTACGGACCCGACCGCATGAGCACGAGCCTTACGCCGGAATTCCTCGACCGCGCGCTCGACGTCGCGCTCGCTGCGGCCGATGCCGCGACGCAGGTGATCCGGCGCTACTACCGCGACGGTGTCGAGGTCGAGACCAAGCCCGACCAGACGCCGGTCACGATCGCCGATCGCGCCGCCGAGGCGGCGATCAAGCAGGTGCTGCGCGAGGCATTCCCGGATCACGCCTACTACGGCGAAGAGGAAGGCCGTGAGGGCGACAGCGAGTTTCTCTGGCTAATCGATCCCATCGACGGCACCAAGAGCTTCGTGCGCGGCTATCCGTTTTTCTCCACCCAGATCGCGCTCATGTACCGCGACGAGATTGTACTCGGCGTATCCAGCGCGTCCGAATACGGCGAACTCGCCTGGGCGCGGCGCGGTGGCGGCGCGTGGCTCAACCGCGCCCGGCTGCAGGTGTCCGATGCGGCCGATTTCACGCCGCAGACCGCGATTTCCTTCGGCAACGTCAAGACGCTGTCGCGCGATGCGCGCTGGCAGACGCTCGCGCAGATCGTGCAGCGCTGCGGCCGCACGCGCGGCTACGGCGATTTCCTGCATTACCACCTGCTCGCGCGCGGCTGCATCGATCTCGTCATCGAGTCCGACGTGAACATTCTCGACATCGCGCCTTTGGTCATCATCCTGCGCGAAGCCGGGGCGGTGTTCACCGATCTCGACGGCGCTGAACCGGGCCTCGCCACGACCAGCGTGTTGGCCGGTCCCGCCGCGCTGCATGCGCGGGCGCTGGCGGAGTTTCGCGCGGCGGTGTCGGGCTAGCACCGCCGGGTGCGCCACCGCGCACAACGGCTTGCACGCCTGTCGTCGTCAGGGGGAGGTTCGAATGCTTTCGCACCATTTCCGGGTACTGGTCATCGCGGCTGCACTATCGGCAGCGTATCCAGTGGCTGCGCATGTTTCGCCCCCGGTTCTGGTTCCTTCCTCGCCGCTGGAGGGACAAGTCCTTGCCATCGACGTAACGTCAGGAAGTTGCGATCTATTCCTCGGCTCTGACATTCCCGTTCCCGTTACGCAAAACGGCACGAGTGTTCGCGTCGTGCTGCAAAGTCGGCATGAGACGAGCATTACGTTCTGCAACTATGGAACAGGTACCGGAAGGTATGTGACCACTTCCTTTCTGGCGGGTGATTACACGCTACAGATCGATCGTAGCTACCCGACGCTTTTCGGAACCGTAGTGGAGCCGCTGGCTACGGTTCCGCTGGTCGTTCGCGGTGTCGCGCGACCGACGGAAATGCCTGCCACCGGCGCGTATGCTTTGGTGATCCTAGGTGTGGGTTTGGCATCTTTAGTCGCTGCAATGAAGCGTTTCTCCGGCAGGCAAGTCCGGCGCAGTCCGAACGCGGCAGGATGAAGGTGCGCAGGTATTGCAGCGACAGCGTCGGGGGTCGTTCAGAACTTCCGTAGCGAGCACGAACCAAGAACACAAGGTGCGGTCTGAAGCGCTCGTGCGTTGACGAAGAGAGTGGTCATGGATCGTGCGGCGGATTTGCATGCTTGCCTGCTCGGCGGCGCGATAGGCGACAGCCTTGGCTTGCCTTACGAAGCCTTGTCGGCACGACGCGCGCAGCGATGGTCGCAAGGGCCATTGCGTCACCGCTTCTTTTTTGGTCACGGAATGGTCAGCGATGATACGGACCACACGATATTTATCGCCCAGGCTTTGCTGCGCAGCGGTGGGAATGTCGACAGGTTTCGCGCAGTCCTTGCTTGGCGCCTTCGCTGCTGGCTGCTGTCCCTGCCGGCGGGAATAGGCTTCGGAACATTGCGGGGAATTCTGAAGCTCTGGCTCGGGCTGAAGCCCAGCGGTGTGGTCTCGGCCGGCAATGCACCGGCCATGCGCAGTTCGCTGCTAGGCTGCTATTTCGCAGACGACACATCGGCACGCCGGGCGCACGTGGCTGCCTCGACTGCGTTGACCCATTCCGATCCGCGCGCGTTGGCAGGCGCGTTGGCCATCGCGGAGACCGCCGCGCGCATCGCCCGCGGTGAATGGCGAGAACGGCCGAAACCCTTGGCGTTTGCGCAAGCGGTGACCGAGGTCAGCGATGACGAGCGATGGCGCGCGCTGCAGCCGCTGCTCGCCGAAGCATGTGGAAGTGAAAACCCGACACTGCTGTTGCGCGAACGCTTGCGAGTACAACAGGCGGTGCCGGGCTTCGTCATGTGTTCCGTGCCGTTCGCGCTCTTGGCCTGGTACGAAGGGCATGGCGACTATGCGCGCACGCTGAGACTGTGCGTCGATGCCGGGGGCGATGCGGACACGCATGGCGCCATGGCCGGCGCGCTGGCGGCGATGGTCTGCGGTGAGGCCTGTATTCCTCCCGTCCTGATAAACGGATACAAGGACTGGCCGCATGGCAGGCGGTACCTGCAGGACCTTGCCAATGCGCTGGATGATCCGCGGTCGCCGTGCAGCACGCACTTCTCACCCGCCTTGTTGTTGCGGAGTCCGGCGTTCATCGCGGCGGTTGCAGTGCACGGACTCCGCCGGGTTCTGCCGCCTTATTGAGCCCAAGACCGCTGCGGGGCCTCTACTGGCTGAATTTCGGGAACGAAGTCAGCTGGAACTCGAACGCGCTCTTGAACAGGCGAGAAGTCCTGGCCGATACGTGCGCTGTACCTTCAAGCCACCAAGACGTGCAGCACCGACGTACACGAACTTTCTGCAGAGATTCCATGCATGGATGGATCGATGCGGGCAGTTCACACTTTCTGATTGCCGACACCAGGAGCGTCCATGAATACCACACGCAATCGCTTCCTGCTCGCCGGCGCTGCCGCGAGTGCCGCCGCGGCGCTCGTCCACTTCGGCTGCATCGTCTTCGGCGCGCCGTGGTATCGGTTTCTCGGTGCGGGCGAGGGCATGGCGCTCATGGCCGAGCGGGGCGAAAGCCATCCGACGCTGATGGCCGCAGGTATCGGCGCCGTGCTGCTGATCTGGGCCCTGTATGCGCTGTCGGGTGCCGGCGTGGTGCGGCGCCTGCCGCTGCTGCGCACGGTCCTGTGCGCGATCACAGCCGTCTATCTGCTCCGCGGCGTCGCGTTCGTGGCGATACAGCCGCTGTTTCCCGGCAACAGCCTGACGTTCTGGCTGGTCAGCTCGGGCATTTGTCTCGCGATCGGCATCGTCCATGCGATTGGATTGCGGCAGCGCTGGCGCGAGTTGGGTCCGCGCTGAGCGAGAACTGAGCCGCGCTCCCGGCGATCCGGCCGCTTCGATGGTCGTCCCAGGCTGCGTCTGGACGCTCCGACTTTGCCGACGCGTTTCACGCTTGAAACGGGGTCCTTGGTTTCAACGGTCATGTGCGTTCAGGCCACCCTGTACTGCGATGGCGATTTCCGCACGTGCCTGCTGAACGCCACGCTGAACGCGCTCGTGGATCCGTACCCGACGCGTTCGGCGAT